>NZ_JBKBWN010000008.1:0-241445 GCF_046314235.1 Anaerobacillus sp. | reverse complement strand
CTAATTCCCTTTTCTTTTAGAAGAATAGAATATATTCTTGATGCATTCATCCCAATTAGCCAATCAGCACATGCTCTTGTATACGCCTCATAATATAAGCTTCTCGTTTTCTCTTCATCTAATAAACGGTCAAACCCTTCTAGAACAGCCTTAGGGGTTAACGAAGATATCCACAACCGTTTCATTGGCTTGTTAACGCCACTCTTTTGGATGATGCTTCTAACGATTAGTTCACCTTCCCGGCCAGCATCACCGCCATGAATTATTTCAGTAACTTCTTTATTTTTGAGCAGTTTACTAATGATTTGATATTGTTTACTTTTTGATTTTACAACTTCATATTGAAATTTCTCTGGAATGATCGGTAAATTTTCTAATGTCCATTTCTTCCAGATCGGATTATAAATCTCAGGAGGAACTAACTGGAGTAAATGTCCTACCGCCCATGTACAATAGCCACCATTAGGAAACCATTTGTTTGGTTCAATAATAATATAACCATTTTGTTTTCTCGTTTTAAATTGTGAAATTAAAGCCATTCCTTGATCTGGCTTCTCAGCAATAAGTAGTTTCATAGTCGTTCTCCTTATGTTCTTTGTTCAATTATTCATATTACGCTTATTGCGAAAATCACGCAAAGTCAAAATTGCTTTTTTCTGTGAAATTATTTCGGTCGATTTCTATCGTTCTCTTATACAGGAACTGGATAACAGCGAGGAGAACCGGAAGACAGCGACTTTTCATGATTGTTTTAAGTATCATTCAACTTTTTACAATTTTGTGTTATTCTTTAAATGTGTCTAAAATATGAAATTATATGTAAATGTTATTATCAGAGAGTTATAAGGGGTGACCGGGGAGTGGAAAAAATAGTTGAAATTACACCGTTTTTTAAACAATTATCTAAGGAAAACCAAGATATTCTCTTACAAAATGGTGTAGAAACGTTTGTAAGAGAAGGGACAACATTGTTTTACGAGGGAGATGTAGCTAGACATATTTACTTAATACAATCTGGGAAAATACGATTAAGTAAAATGACGATTGATCAAAAAAAATTTTTTTTACATTTAAAACAAGAACATGATATTGTAGGCGAATTCAGTTTATTTAATGATATGGCGGTAAGTATGACTGCTGAGGTAGTTGAAGATTCTACTCTTGTAAAATTTAATCGTGATCATCTGGAAGCTTTATTTCTGCAAAATGGGGAAATTGCAGTATCGTTTATAAAGCTTTTTGCAAGAAATACACAATCAACACAAGCCAAATTTTCCGATTTACTTCTTTATGGAAAAGTCGGAGCTCTTTACTCTATCTTAATTCGCTTTAGCAACTCTTATGGTGTAAAGCATCATAATGATATTTTACTAACTGTAAAATTAACAAATCAAGATATCGCTAACTACATTGGCACCTCTCGAGAAACTGCTAATCGAATGCTTCGAGACTTGAAAAAGGATAAAATCATTGCGTTTTTGAACGGGAATATCCTGATTAAGGATATAAACTACTTAAAAAACCATTTACGCTGCGGAAAATGTCCCGTTGAGATATGCACAATTTAATCATCACTCATCGAAAAACTAAGTAGGTGGATCTACTTTTGAACTACAATCATAAAATACATTGATTGCTTCTTCAATGATATTTTAATTTTTAATATATTTATTTACATAAATAGCAACTTGAGTGCGATCGGAAAGCTCTAATTTGGAAAGAATATTACTAACATGGGTTTTTACAGTTTTTATACCAATGTAAAGCTCATCACTAATTTCTTTGTTACTCTTTCCTTTGCCTAATAGCATTAATACTTCACGTTCGCGTCTAGTCAACAATTCATGCTTAGGCTTTTCTTTCATTCGATTGAACATCAAACTAGCTACTTTAGCCTCTATTGTAGGTTCACCTTTCATTGCTTTTTCAATTGTTGCAGCGATTTCGCTAGCGCTTGTTGTTTTTAACACATAGCTGAAAGCACCTGCCTCAATTACCGGAAACACCATTTCATCATCAATAAAACTCGTCAAAACAATAATTTTCACCTTTTTATTTACGTTTGTAATTTGCTTCGTTGCTTCAATTCCATCAACTTTTTCCATCATTAAATCCATTAAAATTACGTCAGGGTCCCTTTCACTTGCAAGCTTTATTGCCTCCTCACCGTTACATCCCTCACCGACAATTTCAATGCCATCTTCTAAGCTTAAATACGTTTTCAACCCCATTCGTACCATTTCATGGTCATCAACTATTAACACTCTTATTTTTTCTGACACGAGTACAACCTCCAACTATTGTTTTTGAAATCTCAATGGAACTCTTATTTCTAGCTTCGTCCCTTGACTAGGATATGAGAGAATCGTAATATTGCCACCAAGTTCGATGATTCGTTCTTTCATTGTCGCTAAACCATACGACCCCTTTTTTTCCATTTCTTCAACAACAAATCCAACACCATTATCTTCTAATACAATAAACAAGCGTTCCTCCTTTTCATAAGAGCGCATCTGAAACATTGTCGCTTTTGAGTGACGAAGCATATTTGAAATTGCTTCTTGAATAGTACGAAACAATTGGTCTTCTATTTTTGATGGTAGTTTAGTTTTTTGATTAAAAGATAATCGAAGAGTCAAGTGCTTATTCTTTACCTTTATTTCTGCGAAAAGCGCTTCAATTCCTTCTTGAAACGATTTCCCATCTAATGTTACTGGCCTTAAATGCATGATTAACGCTCGAAGTTCTTGTTGCGCATTATTGACCATTTTTTCAACATCATTCAAAACATCTTTAGCCTGTTGTTGATTTTTTGTTATTAGTTTAGGCAGTGCCGCCATTGTCATTGATATTGCAAAAAGCTGCTGACTAATAGCATCATGTAATTCCCTAGCTAATTTCCTTCTTTCATCCAAGGAAGCTGCTTGTTCAGCCTGCTCTACTAATAATGAATTTTCTCTTAATAGCTTTTGCAAAGAGAAAACTTGTTTCTCATAATGTTCAGCCATTGCATTAAAACGTTCTGACAGATGCAAAAATTCATTTTCACCTTTAATGTGAACACGTGTTGAAAGCTTTCCCCTCGTAAAGGAGGCTGCCGCATCAATAAGCTTTTCTATTTGATTTTTTACATACTTAGCAAAAGGATAGATTGTAACAATAGATACAACGAAACTAATTAGAAATACATATAAAGTTAGAATAAAAAGATATAGGAAAAATGAATTTGAAAAAAGAGCTACTTCTGTTACCATCGAATAACGGACGTTTAATGCTGAAGAATATTGAATATATGTCGCTACAATTAAAATGCCTAGAAAGAACACGACCGTGCTGATAAGAGAGATGCGACCTTGAATTTTTAAAAACTGCCATTGAATTCCAGAGAGTTTCCGACCAAGTTTTTTTTCTTTTTGAGACATTTTAATCGACTCGCTTTACTTTAACATCACCGATAGAAAGTTTTATAAAAATCGAGACCTTTTTGTCAGCTACAGAAAAATTTTCACTTTCATATGATACAAACCTACTTGTACCAGATTGTTTATTTTCAAAAATCTTTACATCACCAAGCTTGACCTCTGCATTTATTTTTACTGGCAAGCTGTCAGGTACAAGTATTTTAACATCGCCAATCACACCAGAAAATTCAATCCGGTTTTCTCCATCTTTCAACATTGCTGTAGACAAGTCAACGGATATATCACCTATTCCAACCCAAGTTTCCAGATCCTCAATCTGCCAAGGAGTTTTTCCAAGATGAATATCACCAATAAGCGTTTTATTGACGCTTGAAAAAGAGCTCCGTTTCTTATTTGCAAGAAACTCCTTGCGGTCTTCTCCATCATATTTATTACTTAAGTCGACAACAATTAAATCTGATCCTCGATTAAAAATGATGGAAAGACCAAAATAAATAATAAACACCGGCCATGTCCAGCTCCAAAACTGTCCTGAACTTATCGAGAAGTAATCTAACTTATTACCTTGCAAGACAATTCCAATCGCCAAGATAAACATTCCCCAAAATACTTTATTAAATCTCCATTGGCCATCTCTCAATTTCCTACCAAAGTAAATGACTCCCCGAAAAACTTGTCTGAGTCCTAAGTAAATAATAATTAGTGGCCAAAAGGTAGAGATGAATGTGCCTATATTCAGCTCTACTACACCTAAGTTTGATAATAGAAACAACAAACCTAGCGTTAGGATCAGCAACCCAATCATTTTTTTTGCCATAAAAACTCCTCATTCCCTTAGATTTCCTATATTTTTTCTGCAATTTTAATAGTAGCAATCTTCGCTGTAAAACTCTAACGAATTTTAGAGGCTTGTTCAAGAAAATCCAGCCAAATCTTCTAAAAAGTTAGTTGGATGTCCTAAAAAAAGAATTAATGTTCAGCTTGCACATCTAGTTTTATTTTACCATTTCTAAACATTCAGTAGCTATTGCTAATTCTATAATGGTGCTTCTTATAGTTAAATAGTAAGTCATTTACTAGTTAATTATAACAGTCATCGGTTGGTACTTTTCTCAGTCTTCAGACTGAGTTTTCGCACTATGGCACTGTTTGTTTTTAGTATATTCATTTGCAATTGCGCAAACTTAGTCAGTTTTATTACTACCGTTATTAGTTGGCCATAATCATAAATTTTGTTTATGGTCTCAACATTTAATTCATAAAAAAAACAAAAGTTTGACTACGCTTAGCCAAACTCTTGTTTCTTGTTTAAATCAAAACCTTATTTCTATTGAATTATTTGTTATCCATTAAATTTTGTAAAAACTAACGTTGCATTATGGCCACCAAAACCTAAGGAATTACTAAGTACTGTTCGAACTTCCTGTTTTCTCGCTTCATTTGGTACGTAATCTAAGTCACACTCTGGATCAGGAGTTTCATAATTGATTGTTGGCGGAATAATGCCATCTTCAATTGCTTTTATCGAAAAAATAGCCTCAACAGCTCCTGCTGCACCTAAAAGATGACCTGTCATTGATTTTGTTGAGCTAACAGCTAACTTTTTAGCATGTTCTTGGAATACCTGCTTAATAGCTAATGTTTCATATTTATCGTTATAGTGAGTACTTGTACCATGAGCATTCATGTAATCTACATCTTCTGGGTTAATCCCTGCATCTTTTAATGCCATTCGCATCGCTCTTACTCCACCTTCACCTTCAGGAGCTGGTGCAGTAATATGATAAGCATCTCCAGTTGCGCCATACCCAACAATTTCAGCATAAATGTTTGCGCCACGCCGTTTTGCGTGTTCTAACGATTCAAGGATAATAATTCCCGCTCCTTCACCCATGACAAAACCATCGCGGTTTAAGTCAAATGGGCGGCTAGCAGTAGCAGGGTCTGGATTCGTTGATAATGCTTTAGCTGCACTAAAACCAGCCAATGACATATTTGTTATTGGCGCTTCACAGCCACCTGTTACCATTACATCAGCATCGCCACGTTCAATAACTTTAAATGCATCTCCTATAGAGTTGGCTCCAGAAGCACAAGCTGTTACGGTACATGAATTAATCCCTTTAGCACCTAAAGTAATTGATACTTGTCCAGAAGCCATATCCGGAATTAGCATCGGCACAAAAAATGGACTTACACGACGGTATCCTTTTTCTTGAAATATCGTAAACTGTTGCTCATAGGTTTCCATACCACCAATACCAGAACCAATCCAAACCCCAACACGAGCAGCATTAGTATCATTAATCTCTAACTTAGCATCCTCAACAGCCATTAAAGCACTTGCAACTGCATATTGAGTGAAGCGGTCCATTTTTCTTGCTTCTTTTTTATCCATAAAATTACCAGGATCAAAATCCTTTAATTCTGCGGCAACTACTGCTGGAAATTGGCTTGCATCTACTCTTGTTAGTTTTCCAATTCCAGATTTACCCGCTTTGACGTTTTCCCAAGTTGTTGCAACACTATTACCTAAAGGAGTAACAGCACCTAAACCTGTAATAACTACACGATTTTGCTTCATTTCATTTCTCTCCTTTTATCATTAACTATATTATCTTCCCCAACGAATTGCAATTGAACCCCACACTAATCCAGCCCCAAACCCTACCAAAACAACAAGATCTCCATCCTTTATTTTTCCATTTTTAAGTTCGTCTACTAACGCCATTGGAATCGAAGCTGATGAAGTGTTCCCGTATTTATGAACCGTCTTTGCCATTTTTTCATTAGGTAGCTCAAGTCGCTGTCTTGATGCCTCCATAATGCGAATGTTCGCTTGATGTGGAACAAGATAGTCTACATCTTCTTTTGTTAAACCGGCTTTTTCAATAACACTTAATGCAGACTCACCCATTTGACGAACAGCAAATTTAAAAACTTCTCTGCCATTCATTTCAAGGTATGGCCCTTCTTGGGTAATATGCTCAGAACCTGACCCATCAGCACCTAATTCAAAGGCGAGGATGCCTCTACCCTTAGAAACAGGACCCAATACCGCAGCTCCTGCCCCGTCACCAAACAATACTGCTGTGTTTCTATCATCCCAGTTCATTAACTTTGATAGCTTTTCAGCGCCGACAACAAGTACATGTTTATAATCACCTGATTGAATGAATTGCTTAGCTGTTACAATACCATACATAAAGCCAGCGCATGCCGCACTTACATCCATTGCCGCTGCATTTACAGCCCCAAGTTGATGCTGAATGACCGCTGACACTGAAGGAAAAGGTCTATCTGGCGTTACAGTCGCGACAATAATTAAATCAATTTTTTCAGGTTCAATATTTGCACGCTCTAATGCTTCCTTAGCAGCTAAGTAAGACATATGTGATGTATCATGTTGATCAGGAGCAAACCTTCGCTCCTCGATGCCCGTTCTCGTTCTTATCCACTCATCCGAAGTATCAATTCTTTTTTCTAAATCAAAATTTGTGACTACTTTCTCTGCTAAATAGGAGCCCATTCCTAGTATACCTACATTGACCATCGTTAGTGCCCTCCTTACAAACTATATGTTATTACTAGTGAAAGAAAAATCATCTCTAGTAAAATACCGTTTTACATCCTACTACTTAATATTATGACCTGATACTAATTTTAATTCATATCAATAACTTTGTCTACTCCCTCTATAAAAACTATAAAATCGGGCTCTTGGTTCAGACACTCTGGTTCAAGAAGTAACATAGCTTTATATTGTACAAAACTTTTGACAAGGAGGGGTGAAAATGGAAGATAACAAGCAACAAGAAAGTTATCGAGGTAGAAATTATTTTGATAGCTTAATGTTCGGACCTGCACCTAGACAAATGCCTACGATGGAACAAAAACAAACAAATCAAGTAGCTCCACCCGAGCCTGTTCAATCCGATGTGAAACAAACTCAGCAGGAACAACCAATACACAGTCAAGACCAACAAAGTAACGCGCAACCACAAGTCGACTTAGCACAGATGATGCAACAATTTGATATGTTAATGGAGTATGCAAACAAACTGGGACCTTCATTTAAAAAACTGGGACCTTTATTTGATCTCATTAAAGGCTTTAACGGTAAAAAATAGTTTTCTTCAAACCCATTAATTAGCTATTTTTGCAACAAAGATTAAGAGGATGACCAATTGGTCATCCTCTTTGACATTTAGTATTCTCCATATCCATATTGTCCTTGAGATGGACCGTATGGATTTGGTCCATATTGTCCTTGTGGCGCACCGTATGGGTTCGATCCATATTGTCCAGGTGCAGAACCGTACGGATTTGATCCATGTTGACCTGGGTGGGGACCGTATGGATTAGCTCCATATTGTCCTTGTGGTGGACCATATGGATTAGCTCCATATTGTCCTTGTGGGCCGTATGGGTTCGGGCCATAATGTCCTTGTGGCAGACCATATGGGTTTTGTTGCCCTGTAAAGGCATTAGCTAACAAACCACCACCAGCAAATCCAGCTAAACCAGCCAAAATTGGTAACATTGCAGAATTCCCCTCACCACCATGGTGGTGAGGGTGATGCGGGTGACGGTAGTGGTGACCATAATTTCTCATAGCTGTATAGTAATTAGGGTACATAATAGATCCTCCTTTAATTTCAATATACATAACATGAAAACATCGGCCGACTTCTTTCACTTCCCTAATATTCAGTTCCTGTATAAGAGGGGAACGATAGAACTCGACCGAAAATTCTTCACAAAAGTGCTTACTTGATTTACTACTAGCCAATTAATTTGCTAAGAAGTTTCTTAGAGTCTCTTTGCTCTAGGTCTTTATCATCATATGTGCATTTGTCCCTTTTTGAGTATGTCCAAAAGGCATTAAAAGAAGGATAAACGCCCGTTTTTGGATATAGCCTCAATGCGGCAAAAACTATGTAGCCACCATCTTCAATTTAAAAGTCGCTGGTTTCCTTTCTCTTCGCTGTAAAACTCTAACGAATTTTAGAGGCTTGTTCAAGGAAATCCAGCGACGTCTAATTGAAAGTTGCTTTAAAGTCTTTATGTATTGGTGATAATAGTATGTTTAGTTACTACTCAAACATTTTTCCCATAGAAAAAGATGTAGAACGACTATAAACAGAATGTTAAAGACTGACGTCTGATTCATTCTAAATAGTTAATTCTACATCTATGTAATATTAAGATTCATTTGGTAACTTACCAGTTTCAATATATATATTGATCGCATCGTTAATTTTGTTTTGTAGCTGTTCAGGCACTTCTGAACTGAATTCCCCTAACGAGATAACGCCTTCTGCAAAATCATAAAACATATTTCCAGTTTCTAGTTGACCGTTTAGAAATTGCTCGACTACTTTTTCATACAGGTAATCTACATGTTGGATTGTACTTGTTAAAACTGTAGATTGTCCTAAATCAGAATGATCACCAACAAAACCAATGACATATAAACCATGTTTTTTTACTTCTTCAACAATTGCTACGTGGTACCCATCACCTGCAGGATAAAATACATCAACCTCTTCTGTAACCATCTCGTTGTATAGTTGTAGAGCCTTTTCAGTATCTACCCAACTAGAAACATATTCAACTTTAACTTCTATATCGCTAGATTGATAGGAAGCACCATCTATAAACCCTGCGACTTCAGGTTGCCAAGAAAAGGCAGCTAATATTCCAACTTTTTTTGTTTCTGACATTTCACTTGCTAACATCCCTGCAAAAAAACCCATTGAGTATCCTTCAAAATGAAGGCTAGTTATATTATCACCTTGTACGTCTGCATTAAAGGTGATAAAGTGAACATGAGGGTAGTTATCTTTTAACTCCATAAAAAAAGGTCCATACATCTGTCCATGACCAAAAATCAAATTTACACCTGCATCGATAAATTCTTCAATTGCCACTTCGGCTTTTTCCCTTGTACTTATTTCTTCTTTATAAAGAACTTCAATATTTAAGTTAGAATGAACTCTTAGTAACCCTTCATAACCTTTACTATTCCACCCTTGATCATCGATATTATGAGGTAAGAGAAGCCCGACTTTCGGTGCTGCGACAGTGTTGGTAATGTTTGAGCAACTTACAATTAAGCTAAATAAGATGACGACCATAAGACTGATGCGAATTACTTTCATAAGTTTTATGCACTCTCCTTTTGAGGTTAGAAATTCAAAGAAAACTTAAGAATTTTTCATGGCTTTTTCTTTTCTTACGTTTCTAGTTCAGAATTAAGTACGATTGAGGTATGCCTAGTTATAAAACGCTTACTTTATATTATATATTAAAACTAACAATTCGTGTTGTTAGTTATTGCTCCCCTTTTAACACTATATTAAATATGATAAAATCAAGCAATGGAAAACTTACATGGTTATAGTTATGATAAAATACAAGAAGGTAGCTAGTCTACTTCTATTATAAATGATTAACTATGAAAAGAAATGACTAATATTGTTATTTTTATAGGAAAGAGGCACATATTTATGAAATTAAGTTATGAACAAGAGGTTCAATCAAGAAAGACCTTTGCTATTATTTCTCACCCTGATGCTGGAAAAACGACGTTGACAGAGAAGTTACTCTATTTTGGTGGTGCAATTCGCGAAGCTGGGACTGTCAAAGGGCGAAAAAATTCTAAGCATGCCTTGAGTGATTGGATGGAGATTGAAAAACAACGTGGAATCTCTGTAACAAGTTCCGTAATGGAGTTTCAATATAAAGATTATCATGTAAATATATTAGATACTCCAGGTCATGAGGATTTTAGTGAGGATACCTATAGGACCTTAACTGCTGCTGACTCTGCAACAATGCTTATTGATGTAGCCAAAGGGGTAGAAGCACAAACGATAAAACTGTTCAAAGTTTGTCGGATGCGTGGTATTCCTATTTTTACATTCATCAATAAGTTAGATCGCCAAGGGAAAGATCCCTTTGAACTAATGGAAGAACTAGAAGAAGTGTTAGGGATTCGTTCATATCCTATGAATTGGCCAATCGGCATGGGCTTAAACTTCAAGGCGGTTTATGATCGCCATAATAAACGCTTAGAACTTTATAATCACAAAAATCCTAGCAAAGTCGATATTATTCAGGTTAACGGACCATTAGATCCACTTGTTGATGAAACCATTAATGACGACGACCTAGTTAAACAATTTCGTGAAGAGATGGAACTTCTAGATGTAGCTGGCGATCAATTTGATGAAGAACTTATTAATAGCGGCCAATTAACACCGGCTTTCTTTGGAAGTGCCATATCCAATTTCGGCGTTCAGACGTTCTTAAACCACTTTTTAGAGATGGCACCTTCACCTGCCCCAAGAAAGAGTAATGAAGCCGTGGTGAACCCGTTAGATAGCAATTTTTCAGGTTTTATATTCAAAATTCAAGCAAACATGAATCCGGCTCATCGTGACCGGATTGCCTTTCTACGAATTACTTCTGGGATATTTAAAAAAGGAATGACTGTAAATCACGTCAGATTAGGAAAACCATTACGTTTAGCACAACCAACACAGTTTTTAGCTCAAAGTAGAAATACTGTTGAAGAGGCTTATGCTGGTGATATTATTGGTTTGTTTGATCCTGGCACGTTCCGTATCGGGGATACACTTGTCGAAAATGGTTCGTTTGAGTTTGATGAGATGCCGCATTTCTCACCAGAACATTTTTGTGCTATAGCTGTTAAAGACGCCTTAAAGCATAAATCTTTTGAAAAAGGAATTCAACAACTAACAGAAGAAGGCGCAATCCAACTTTTCAAGACATACCAAAAAATCGTCGAACAACAAATTGTTGGTGTTGTTGGTGTCCTTCAATTTGAGGTCCTTGAACATCGCTTAAAGTCAGAGTATAAAGTTGATATTCGCCTTGAACGCCTACCTTTTTCTTATGCAAGATGGGTTTCAGGAGATAAAAAGGACATAGAGGCATTCACTCGTACACAACGTAATCTAGTGAAAGACCGAGATGATCGTCTCGTTGTCCTATTCGAAAATGATTACCAAATGAGGACTGCCCAAGATAAATATCCTAAAATTAAATTCTTCGAGAATTCATTCATTAAAGAAAGCTAGGTCAATTGACCTAGCTTTCTTCTCATTGATTTTTTTTACGATATAGTATTTCTGCTCCAAAGCCACCAACAATCGCGAGGATCACATTAACAGCTTCATTTAATTGAAATACATAACTTAACAATAAAAACAACCCGACAGTAACGCTAATAAATAGAGCTACCCCAATTACAATTTGCTTTGCTCCCATTACTTCTCTCCTAAACTACTTTACATAAAGATGCTTATACTTTGTCATATGTTCTTTTTGTGCCTCAATACCCTCTTCTAACGTTGTGATATGGCTAAATCCTAATTGTGTAATTACCTTTTCATTATTGATTGATACTTGTAGCCGTTCGTCTTTAGGAATGATACTGAAATCGTTACAAATAATTGCTTTCCCTCTATGCCACTGATTTATTTTCCCAGTAGCTAGGTTAAATACTTCGTTGCAACATGCTTCTTTCATTCCTGCATTTACTAGTGTATCAAGAATATCATCAATATACAAAACATCTTCTGTAACACGATCACTATCAATTGTTTTTTCTAAACCACTCATTTGCTTCATAATTAATTGACTATAAGTCATGTCACCTCTTTGCCAAGGTCCATAGATTGTTGGTAGACGAAATATGACAAAAGGCACTGATGATTTTATACATTGTGATTGAATTAGTGATTCAGCAGCCATTTTTGTTAGACTATAAGGAGTGATCGGATTTAACGGCGTCTTTTCTGTGATAATACCTGTCCTTTCCCCATATACTTGCGTTGATGAAGTAAAAATAAACTTTGTCTTGTTAGCACAGGCTGAAATCATTTTTCCAGTCACACCAACATTATCCTCAATCGTAGATCGAAGCACCCCCCAATTGCGATCTCTACTCGTCGCTGCGGCTAGGTGATAAACAACATCGATATCCATAAAAATTGTCCTTAAATCAATATCTTCAATCTTTTTATTAATAAAAGTAAACGAAGAATTCCTTCCTATCCATAGGAGTTTTTCCTCATGTAATTCTTTTAAACGATCATCTACCATCCCATCAATTCCAACGACTTCTATCCCTCGTTCTAACAGACGTTGGCACAAGGCAAAGCCAATAAAACCTAGGGCGCCAGTCACAACCACCTTTTTCATATTTAAACTCCCCCATAAGTTTTCATTTGTTATTTATATGTATAAAGATCACTAATTAGTACACGTACAGGCTTCTTAAAGATACTTAGTCAAAAAATATAAACACCCTCTCTCTCAATACTAAGGAAGGTGTTTATAAAAACTTTTGATGTTTTTTTAAGAAATGAATTGTCGGCTTTGCTAACTCTTGAAATGGCTTCGACTTTAGATATATGGAAACTTCGACGTTGCTAGTTACTTTATTGCATAATTGTTCATAAGGTCGGACATGACTTTGTAACGAATAGGGCGTTGCCTGTATACAATGAAAAATTTTTGTAGGTACAGAAATTATTTTATAATTGTTTATGTCCATTGCAATGATTGCTTTTTCGAGTTCTGTTTCCTCTAAATAATATGCCGATTTTAGCTCTTTTAAAATTCGCTTATAAAATAACTTATTATTCTTTTCGTTCTCAAAGTACTCCTTTAAACTGAGGCATGGGTTTATCATTACGACTGAGCGAAATGACGCTTCCATTTCCGGGACCAACTTTGCAGCTACTAATGCCCCCATCCCTTCAGCAATTAAATGCACCTTTTTATTTAAGATTTCCTTTTTCATCACTTCGTCGTAAAGCCTCTGCAACAATCGACAAGCTTCATCGCTGCCCCAATTTCGGCCAAACAAATTGGAATAAACGATCGTATAACCAGCACCTTTTAAGGTTTCGATAAATTTTGCTTGGTCTGGACGTTGATGCCATGAACTACTGTTTGACTGAACATAATGATTAACATCACCAATGATAAAGATAGCAAAACCATTGGGTTTGCTAGGTAAATGAATAACGTTCCATTCTCCTCCAACAATAAAATACCTCTCTTTAATCTTCATAATAATCCCTCACATAGGTTACTTCTTTTATAATGTATGCAAGGACCTTTTTTGATTGTATAGGACATTGCCTATTTTTTTATTCTCTCCACATTTGGATAAAAAAAAGCAAATGCTTTTAGCTAATAAGAGCATTCGCTTTACTTTTTAAACGATATTAGATCAATAAGTTGTTATCTTCCAAATTTACTTTTATATGTCCATTTACGGTTTTGATTGCTCGTTTCAGGAAAAGTGTCTCCAGCCTGTAACTTTACACTTTTCGGATTTTGAACCATGTCCCCTGTTTCACCTATTTCAACATAAATCCCGTTGTTAGGTGCTTTTTGACCGTGGGTAAATTGTCGACTTTGTCCCATTAATATCACTCCCAAAATAAATTCTCTTCTTTTGTTATTATGGTTATCTAAAGGATCTTTATTAAGGGAAATTTCTGCTAACTTAGTAATAGATTCCTATTAATACAACAAATATGATACTGTTTGCAATTTCAATAAGACCAATTTGAATCGGCTTATAACGTTTTGATTTTGGCATAAACCAAGCTTTAAATGCTCCTACAAGAAATGCAACAGCTATCATTGGCAGTCCTAAAAAAAGAAATAACACAAAGGTTCCACCATGAAAAAAATGAGACTTCCATAAAAATTTAATATTTTCTCGCTCACGTATCAATGTTTTTACATGAAAAACACTTGCTGTAAAGAATACAATGTTAATAAACATAAGCATTATTGCCTTTTCATCAACATTACCGCTTCCAATAAAATAAGCAATGATGACTAAAAACGATAATGCGATAATAGCAATTAGGTCATTTACAAATAGACGTTCTTTTTTAAATTTAGCAAACAAAACATTTAATAAAAAAAACGGAATGATAAATAAACCAATAATAATAATTTTAGGTACTAAATATAAAATGGGAATAGTAAATAACGCTCCTATAAAGATATAAACACAAAAAGCTGGTATCACTTCTCTTTTAAGTTTGGGTTTTCGAATAACTGCCAACAACGGCCCTGAAGCAAAGTAAAATCCTAAAACACCAATAAAAAAAATGTAATGTAACCAGGTGATATTAGTAGCTAGCATTCCTAATAAATATGGAACAATCAACATTGCCCATGCTCCATGCTCTCTCGGTACAAACCAATTCATTACGACCCCTCGTTTCTTGATGATTAGAAAAGCAGAGAGCTACAAATTGCTCTAAATTCTGCCGCGTTCTAACATTTATTTTTATTTTTTTCGTAAGTTGCTTTTGACTTCATTTTACTGATAAAAGAACTATAACTAAGTGATTATTATCACTAATTATACCCTTTCACAGAATTGTGATATTTTACACTGTGCCTATAGCGTTTTCTTGATACTATCGATTATATACTAAAGTTAGGGGTTGATACGTTTGTTACAAGTAACTTTTTACTATGAAGGCGAACATTCAATTTTTGAATTATTAAGCGAACTGAAATTTAAATATGATAATGGTACCTATGTATTAAATGCGTCAACCTATACAGCTGTAATTGTCCATGATGCAGCTAATAAAAAATTACTACTAACATTTTCGAAAGAATTATCATTTGATCAATATAAATCCCTCCATAAAGTTATAAAAACAATTGCAGAAAACATTTCCGCTTCAGTCGATGACCATTTGGCGTTAATGGGGTATTTAGGAGATGGCAGTGAAGCATTCATATTTAACGGTTGGAGTCATTGGATGATCTTTTTGGAAGATGCAAAGCACGTATCAATGGAAGGACAAAAAGTTCAAGTTTTTAACAATGATGTTCTTTTAGGTGAAGGTATATTAATGGCTTTCCAAAAAGACAAAACTGTAAAAGAAGACTTCCGTATTATTGAATGTTTACTTATTACAAAAAATGGTGAGAGAACTCTTTTAGGAGATCATTTAAAAATTATCGCTACAGGTGAGTTTTAACAACAGAGCCTAATAGTGAATGTAAAGATATCTTCTAAGTGTCAAAACAAAAAGACATGAATGCGTTCATGTCTTTACACTAGATCGTACAAATCTCTACTGGGCAGTCACCACAATGCAAGTAATCTTTTAAAAATTTGATGTCTTTAATAGTTATAAACCCTTTTTCCATTGTAATGATCTTATCTTTTTTCAAGTCATTAAGCATCCGATTAATACTCTCTCTCGTCGTACCAATATAATTGGCAATGTCTTGATTTGTTAATTGGACGTTAATTAATATTCCATTATCAGACTTTACACCGTAAGAATTACTAAAGCGGATTAGCGTAGAGTAAAAGGCACCAGTTTTTCCACAGAGAATTAAGTCGCGAAACTTTGCTTGGGTAGACTGAGTATGCCTAGCAAACCACTTCATAAAGGCAACCGCAATCTCACCGTTTTCTCTAAATATAGCCTCAAGTGCTGGTCTTTCAAATTTAATTAATGTTGAATCCTCAATGACCTCAGCGGTAACACTAATAGACATCTCATTAAATAAGCCAACTTCACCGACAAGCTCATCTTTTTGCTTTAGATGAACACTAAATTCTTTACCGTCAGCAGTCATTTTACTTAAGCGAACTCTTCCTTCACGAATTAAAAACACATTCTCAGGGAAATCGCCTTCATGAAATAAAAACGTTCCACTCTTTGCAGTTATTTCCAAGCCAATTGATAATAACAATTCTTGGTTTTCTTTTGACAACTCATTAAAGAAACGCTTCATTTCCAGCTCTTTCTTTTCCATTAAGAAAACCTCTTTTCCTATTTTTTTTACTAAAACGTTACATATTGATTACTATAATATTAACACTATCTTAGTGTTATTAAAAGTGTAATATACATAAAAACAATTTAGTAGCTTTTTGTCGAATTTGTGGACAGTATACGTTAAAGATTGTAACATTAAGTGGTCTATAAGTACAATTGAAAGATCAAAAAAACAAGCAAAAGTGACTATCTAAGCCCCTTTTGCTTGTTTTTCTTTCAATTGTTTTTCATGTTGTGCTAAGTCAACACTAGATAATTGGTACTCTTCACTATGTGATCCTTTTGGCTCATCTAAAAACAATAAGCAAAATATGAAACTTGCAAATGCTCCACTAGCTAAAATAAAGAAAAACGTTTGTGGTGTGACTAATGTAAAAATTGTTAAGTAAACTACAGCGCCTACATTACCGTATGCACCTGCCATCCCAGAAATCTGCCCTGTAATTCTTTTTTTTATTAGTGGAATGACAGCAAAGGTCGCACCTTCAGCTCCTTGAATGAACATAGAAGTTAGCACGGTAATCGCTACTGCGAAAATTAATGGCCATTCTGAATTAATTAAACCCATCCCAATAAGCCCTAAGCCAATCCCGAACATGTAAATAAGCATTACTGTTTTTCGACTTGTCATTTTATCTGAAAGCCAACCACCAAAAGGTCTGGCAAATAAATTAACAAAAGCAAATGAAGACGCAATTAAGCCTGCTGCTGTTACAGTCAAACCAAACGTACTTAAAAAGAATAATGGTAGCATCGAAACGATCGCTAATTCTGCACCAAAGTTTGCAAAGTAGGTTGTATTTAAAGCGGCTACATTTTTAAATTTATACTTATCGTCCTCAGGCACTCCCTCTTTTAGGATAGGCAAATTGACTCTTAATATTTGAACAATCTGGAAAACTAATATGAAAATTAACGAAATATAGATAATGATTAATGCTTGCTCCGAAATAAACTGTAAATTCTTTAAACGCCATGAAAGTAAACCTAATGCACCGACTAATGGTACCGTCCAAACTATTAATTGAATCATATCACCGTAGGAACTTACTTCCATTGCCGCTGTTTTTCGTGGTTTTTGATAAACCTTGCCTTCAGGTGTATCACTCACAACGAACCAATAGATAATTCCATAAATAAAGCACGCTAATCCGCTAAAAGCAATCGCATAACGCCAACCATCATCACCACCAAACAACGTTATAGCCAGCCATGGAAGAACAATTGCTGCGGCAGCGGATCCGAAGTTTCCCCAACCTGCATAAAATCCTTCAGCAAAGCCTACACTTTTTGGTGGAAACCATTCTGACACCATACGAATTCCAACTACAAAACTAGCACCGATTGAGCTTAATAATAATCTTGAAATGAACAATTGCATCCATGAATCACCAAAGGCAAACATAAATGTTGGAAAAGCCATAGCGATGAGCAAAATTGAAAATACTCTTCTCGGTCCATATTTATCTAGTAACATCCCAATGACGATACGGGCAGGGATTGTTAAGGCAACGTTAATAATCGCTAAAGCAGACATATGATCTTTGGTTAACCAGCCTACAGACTCAATCATTGTTCCTGCAAGCGGTGCCATATTAAACCAAGCAAAAAAAGAAATAAAAAATGCAATCCATGTTAAATGAAGAGTTTTCGTACGTGGGTTTTTAAAGTGGAATAATTCTTTACTAGACAAAATAACCATCCCCCATCAAAAGGATATTTAATTACGTTATGTAGCTAATCTTCCATCAAGCAAATGATGGAAGATTAGTTCTATTGCATCTTTTTAACTTCTTAACACTTTACTTCTGCATTTCTACGCGAGTAGTAATACCAAGTAACCACTAAACTTACGACATAATAAGCAATAAAGATATAAAGGGCAGTATTTGCCATTCCAGTTGTGTCAATAGACCACCCAAAGATTTTTGGAATTAAGAATGCACCATAAGCTCCGATTGCTGAAGTCCATCCTAAAACAGCTGCTGCTTCCTTTTGGTTACTGAATATGAAAGGAATCATTCTGAATGTTGAACCGTTGGCGATCCCCGTAGTGACGAATAAGATGAGGAACATAATTAGAAATCCTGTAAAATTCCCTTGATTATAGAAATAAAGTACACCTAACGTTGCAAAAATCATCACAATGATATCGATAAATGTAACAATTGCTCCTCCTACTTTATCTGATACCCAACCTCCAAGAGGACGTATAAGTGCACCAACTAGTGGACCTAAAAAGGCAAATTGTAATGCGTTGACATCTGGAAATTCTGTTCTAATAAGTAGCGGAAACGCTGCCGAATAGCCGATAAATGAACCAAAACACATAACATAAAGAAATGTCATAATCCATGTATGTTTATTCTTAAAAATTACTGCTTGCTCTTTAATTGAAGCCTTCGATCCAGGTAAGTTATCCATTCCAAAAATTGCTGCGATTACAGTTAGGATAATTGGAATGATCCAGACAAATGCTGCATTTTGAACCCAAATATGAGATCCATCTGGTAACACCTGCGGATTACCAGCTACTGCTCCGAAAATCCCCATAGTCACCACTAATGGAGCTACAAACTGAACCGTACTTACACCTAGATTTCCAATTCCTGCATTTAAACCAAGTGCTGTCCCTTTTGCTTTTTTCGGATAGAAGAAACTAATATTAGCCATTGACGATGCAAAGTTTCCGCCTCCTAGACCACATAACGCAGCTAAAATCGCCATTGTCATAAATGATGTTTCAGGGTTTTGTACAGCTAAACCAATCCCAATCGCTGGTATTAATAAAGAGGCAGTGCTGATTATTGTCCAGTTTCGACCACCGAAGATTGGTACAACAAAGGTGTAAAATATTCTCAGCGTTGCTCCAGAAAGTCCAGGAAGTGCAGCTAAAGTAAATAATTCAGACTTTGTAAAATTAAAACCAATATCATTTAAACTAGCTGCTGTTACTGACCAAATTTGCCATACAGCAAAAGCTAATAATAAAGCAGGAATTGAAATCGATAAGTTTCGCTTTGCATGCCTTTTCCCTTCCGCTTCCCAAAATTGTTCATTTTCCGGCTCCCATCTTGTGATCCTCGCCATAATAATTCCTCCCAAATTTTTAGTTCTTCCTAACTTATTATGCTTCATTGAAGTTACTTTCATGATAGTTAATGGTCTATCGAATAGATGTGAAAAACCTCACTATTTTGTCATTATTGTGAATTGTTCAATTATGTATATATAAATGTATAATTAAATTAATAATTATACACTTAATGTGACTATATTTAGTAAGTTTGTATTTTTCATGTGTTTTATTCACTTGACTCTCTTTAAGTATTACTTTTTGTATTCGAGCTTTCTCCATTGTAAGTAAGTTAATAACGCTATGAAGGCAGAGACAATACTTATACCGCTATAAATTAAAATACTCTCATACTCTCTTCCATAATAAGCTTGAACTGTCCATTGTAGCATTACAACGTTAACAATAATTGAAACGATTATGATTGACCAACAGGTTTTTTTATCCATGACGGTATTGCCTCCCAACTGCGTAGACAATGCCATTTTCTACTTCAATCTCAATTAGCGGAAGCTCACGTTGTGGCGGACCAGCTTTTGGGTGACCGTTATTAACATCAAAATAGCCAGCATGACAAGGGCATAAAAGAACGTCTTGAGTTTTCTCATAAAATACCGGACACATAAGGTGCGTACAAGCACTATTATAGGCTTTTAAATCACCATTTACAGTATGAATCAAGAGAGCAGCATCATTTTCAGAAGGGTAATTAAATGTTACGGAATGTCCTTCTGGAAGATCCGAAAGCTTTGCAATTTCTACCCTTTCATATTCCTTATCAGCAATTCCAAGCACAGCTTTTACTGAAAATGGAATTGTTGCTACACCTAACGCTACCGATGTCCCCACAGCAGTTTTTAAAAATGCACGACGGTTATATTTTAGATCGTCTTCACGGTTTAAATTGTCAACTAAATTAATCATGTCATCGTCAGTATCTTTTTGATTACGAATTATCTTCTTTTTATCTGTCATAATATACCCTCCATTCGTAAATTTGTTAGAAACACATAGCTCTGCACAAAATCAAATTTCCTAAACTGACCCTCGTACAATTGTCATTAAAAGAAGTATGTGACTTGGCATAATACTTTATGTTTCTTATACTTTTATCCTTTACAAAGAAAGTATTTAAAGTATGAATTAAAGCGAGAGTTTACCCTCGCTTTAATTTAGGATGGGCACTCCTCATCGATTAGTCACTGTATACCCCGAAAAACTCTGGTACGTATTGCCATTTATCTTGTTCTGTAGGTTTCTTACCTTCGATTAAATTCATCTGTGTTCTACGGCGACGTAGTGCCTGCATTTCATCAAAGTCGATAAACCGTATCGCATCACTTGGACAAACTGAAGCACACATTGGCGAAATTCCATGTTGTGTTCTGTCATAACACATGTCACACTTATACATTTTATTCTCTTCGAAATCAAACTTTGGAATCCCAAATGGACATCCAAACGTACAGTTTCTACAGCCAATGCACTTTTCTTCCATCGCTGAAAGAACTACGCCTTCTTCAGTAATTTGGATCGCATTTGCTGGACATACACGGGCACATGCAGGATCCTTACATTGCATACATAGCATTGGGAATGTTTGACGGCTTTCTAGAAAGTCAACATATTCAACATAGTTACGTTCCTTTGCATCGTGACCACCACACTCGCGACAAGCAGCTTGGCATGAACGACACCCAATACAACGTTCAAATTCTAAATACATTATTTTATTCATGGTCGAATTTCCCCTCTCCATTTACGCTCTTTCTATTTTAACGGCACAAACTTTAAATTCAGGCATTCTTGAAGTCGGATCAAGCGCAGGGTTTGTTAACTGATTAACAGATAATTCTTTACCCCAATGATAAGGAACGAACACATGATCATTTCTAATCGCCTTTGTTAAGCGAACATCTAACACCATTGTTGAACGTGGTGTAGATAGCCTTACTTTATCCCCATTCGCTAAATTGTATTGACTAGCAAGCTCTGGATGCATTTCTGCATATGGGAGTGGACATTGCTCCATTAAGAATTTTGTTCTTCTCGTTTGTGTTCCTGAAAGATAATGGAATACTACACGACCAGTCGTTAATATATGTGGATATTTATTCGTCGGAATTTCTGCTGGTTCTTGCCAATCAACAACTGCTAAATTCGCTTTTCCATTTGGAGTATCAAATTTTTCTTTGAACATTGTCGGTGTTCCAGGGTGGTCCTCTGACGGACATGGCCAGAAAACTCCATCTTCTTTATCAATTCGATCATACGTAATTCCGTAATAATCGGCTTTTCCACCTTTTGTCGCTAAGCGAAACTCTTCAAAAATTTGTGGCACATTTTCATAAGGGAAGTACTTCCCTTTATCCATACGCTCAGCAATTGCCTGCATAATTTCCCAGTCTGTTTTAGACTCACCAACCGGATCTTTAACTTTACGAATACGAATAACGCGACCTTCAAGGTTTGTTGTTGTCCCTTCGTCTTCTGCCCATGTTGTCGCTGGAAGGACAACATCTGCAAATTCAGCCGTTTCCGAGAGGAAGAAATCACTTACAACTAAGAAATCTAGCTTTCTAAAGCTGTCCCAAACGTATTCAGTGTTAGGTGCAGATACGGCCGGGTTACTACACATTACATGCATCGCTCTAATATTCCCTTTTTGAATTTCATCAAACATTTCATAAGCAGAAACACCAGCTTTTGGCATTTCTTCAGGTTCAATTCCCCAAACTCCTGCAATATATTTAACATGCTCAGGATCTGCTATCTTTCTGTAACCTGGTAGTGCGTCAGCTTTTTGACCATGTTCACGACCACCTTGGCCATTTCCTTGACCAGTTACAGTTGCGACACCAGATGCAAACTTTCCAATTTGACCTCTGAGTAAGGCCATTGAAGTATAAATGCAGACATTGTCTACTCCTTTAGTTTGTTGTTCAATACCACGACAAAACATCACAACTGAACGTGGCGATTGCCCATAAATTCGAGCAGCTTTTTCAATTTTTTCAACAGCTACGCCTGTGATTTTCGACGTATATTCTGGAGTGAACAGTTTCACTTTTTCTTTCATTTCTTCATAATTATTGCAACGTTCATTAACATAAGCTTCATCTACAAATCCATCACGAACAATAATGTGTAACATCCCATTGGCTAAAGCTGAATCGGTACCAGATTTTAAATCTAAGTGAACGTCAGCAAGTCTAGCAATTTGAGTTTCCCGAGGATCTGCAACGATCATTTTCGCACCTTTGTCTCTAGCTTTCCACAACCACTGAATTGAAGTAGGGTGACATTCCGCTGCATTCCATCCTGAGATAAAGAAACAATCTGTATGCTCTAAATCAGTCCATGGGAATGTAGAACCACGGTCTGTTCCAAGTGTCTTCATGAAACCACCAGCAGCAGAACTCATACAAAATCGGCCGTTATAATCAACAAAACGTGTTCCTAGTGCTACACGAGCATACTTTCCAACTAGATAACACTTTTCATTTGTCATAGACACACCACCATAAACTGATAAAGCATCTTTCCCATACTTACTTTGTAAATCTTTAAAGTTCTTTTCAATTAGATCAAGCGCTTCTTCCCATGTTGCTTTGACAAACTGACCATTTTTCTTAATTAGTGGTGTTTTAATTCTTTCCTCATGATCAACCGTTTGATAAGCTGTAACACCTTTTGGACACATTTTGCCTAACGTCACTGGCCAATCGTAGCGAGGCTCTACTCCAACAACCTTACCTGTTTTTTCGTTTAATCTTATATGCATCCCACACTGCATCCCGCAATAACAGCAATGAGTGGTAATTAATTTTTCACCTTCATGGTGGAGATTTTTTACGCCTTCTTTAGCTAAAAATTGTGTCATTTACTTTTCCTCCCTTGTTGACTCGTTATAAAACTCATCGGATCTTTTTCTACCAAAACCAGGAATATGAATACCGTTATTAGTCTGAACTGGACCGTATGGGTTTCCTTTTACAGAACCTAGATTTAATTGACTCATTACCCGAATTCTACGACGACAACTAGTGCAGTAATCTGCTAGATATGTGCCATCTTCAAGTTTTAAATCAAACTGCTGTGCATGTAATATTGATTTCACGTCTGAAATTTGATCGTCACTACTATATTTCGTACCACACTTTTTACAAGATCTAGTATCAACCATAGGTTCCTCCTGATAATTCATTGGTACTGCCGTTGCTAACGGACGAATTGGGAGATGAAATAACTTACCAAATGGGAAATAGATTAAAAATAGAACGACAGTAATCTGGTGGATTAATGATAATTGCGGATGGATGAAACCACCTAAAAATTTATATGAAACTGTTAAGAACAAACCAGATACCGTTACGGCTAAAAGGATATAAAGTGGTAATAAATCAAATTCTGCTCGCTCAGTAACCTTTAAATCATGATTATGAATTCTTCTTACAAGGGCCATAATGATACCAACTAATAGCATTAATGCTGTGATGTTTAGGCCGTTATAAATCATTTCTGCAAGAAAGCCATTCGCTTGCATTTTTATCGTTGGTAGATTAAATACCATTATTTGATAAGTTGTTGCATCAATTAACTTAAAGTGCATCCAACCAAATGTTAAAGCAAATGTTATTGCGAAGGAACCGATACAGCCCCAAGCGATTAACCAATGCTGTACACCACGGTATATACCGCGTTTAAAGATAAATTTTTGTAAAATAATATTGTCAACAAGTGTTTTCAGGATTGCTAAGACATTTCGTTTTGTGCGTTTCTTTGTTAAAAAGTTTTTGATACTTCTTTTAACCATCTGACTAGTCGCTGGGCGAATTAACCATGATGCCATTCTAACCGTAATACCAATCGCAAATATAAAAGAGGCGACCATATATCCTGCAAGCATTAAATCAACCTTGGCGAATTGACCTGTGCCTATCCACATAGTTAGGAATAAAAATGCTGTAACAAGAAATGCATACATACTAGTTTTTGAATAGAAAGATCTTTCGAAATCTTTTATTAATGAATTTTTAGTTTCCATTGTTTCAATATTAGTACGATAATTTTTTTCAAGATTGTTCATTTGTATATCACTCCTTTAGAGGTAATTGCACGTTTGTCAACTATAGGCCTTGTAGCTGTGAGATGTGCTCACTGTTTTTTCTTACTCTTATTGTAGAAGAGTAAATACCCTGCAACTGTATAAATTATCACACTGCCCCTGTGAATTTTCTCACAGAAATATCTTTTATCACATTTACATAGTGTAAAAACAGTTAACGATCGTTGGTATATCAACAACACTTTATCACACTAAAGAGCTTTCCGTTCACAAAATAGTCATATATTCTCTAGTAGTTGGTATTTGTATTCTCATCACACATGAAAGTTGTTTAATGTCATTTTCTCTTCGCTGTAAAACTCTAACGAATTTTAAAGTTTCGTTCAAGGAATTCCAGCGACATATAGTTAATACTGAAAAACCAGTTTTCATCCAAAAAAGGTTAGCTAATAATTAAATTAGCCAACCTTTTTGGTGAAGTTATTGTAAAACTTTTGGAATATATGCGCAGTAAGGATCACTTTCTAAATAATCTCCAGTTAGCGCATAAGCTCTTGCACGTGATCCACCACAAATCTCTTTAAACTCACAAACACCACACTTACCTTTAATCAACGTTTTATCTCTTAATTCTTTTAAAACGGGGCTTTGTCGATAAATTTCAGGTAGAGGTGTTTCGCGAACGTTGCCACATTTGACTGGTAAAAATCCGCTAGGATAAACGTCACCAATGTGACTAATAAAGATGAAGCCGTCGCCATCATTGACGCCTTTCGGTGCTCGTCCTAGCGTATCAAGGCGTTTGTTTCCTTGTTCATTTCCAAGCTTCAAACGTTTTTTCTCTTGGAGCACAACACGACGATAGTGTGGTGCTTCTGTTGCTTTGACGCCATAAGGCATTTCTTGTTGAATTGTAAATAACCATTTCATAACTTCTTCATGTTCATCTGCAGTGATCATATCTTTTTCCATACCTCTACCTGTTGGAATTAAGAAAAATAAACTCCAAAGAACCGCATTCATTCCTTTTACCTTTTCTGCCATAGCAGGTAGATCCCCTAAATTATATCGAGAAACTGTTGTATTGATTTGAATCGGTATATCTAGTTCCTTTAAATAATCAATACCCTTCATTGTTAAATCGTAGGACCCTTTTGTCCCGCGAAAATGGTCATGAATTTCTGCTGTTGACCCATCTAAGCTAAACGCCCATCTAGAGAGACCAACTTCTTTTGCTTGATCAATCGCTTTTTTTGTTACTTTCGGTGTAGCACTCGGAGTCATTGACACCGGTAACTTCTTTTCTTCAATCGCATACTTAGCCAATTCATAAAGGTCAGGTCTCATTAGGGGATCCCCGCCTGTAAAAACGAATAACGGGTTATCCATCATCGCGATTTCATCTATTAATTTCTTGCCTTCCTCAAAAGAAAGCTGTCTTGGATCTGCTTTATATTGTGCCTCTGCTCGACAATGCAAACATTTTAATGCACATGCTCTTGTTACTTCCCAAATAACAATGAACGGATTTTCATCATAATTTTTTGGTTTCATTGATAAGAAAGATAAGTCCATTTAAATTCCTCCGCTCCATTAAGGTGTGAGTATTTTCTTCTTAGTTTTATCATAAGGCAGTATAGAAATAACCACAGTGAGATAAATCACAGGTAAGTGAATTCCTTAACCAATAAACCATACAATAGACACAAAAGGCTCACTCAAGAACTCGACCGATAGACATGCCCCTGCCATCTCCGTTTTGACAATCGCTGGCTTCTAAGGAGATCCAGCGACATTTAGTTAATACTCAAAACAGTTTTCATAAAAAAAGGCGAGGAATCCCTATATAGAACTACCCACCTTTACCGTATATCTTTTTATACTTTACAAGCTTTTTGATCTGCCATCAAATGAAAAAATTTATCCCATGTTTCATTGACAAGGCTTTCTATTTGTTCTTTCGTAGCATTATCAATGTGAATACCACCTAAAATTACCGTTTTTTCTTGAAATGTATTGCACCAAACTTTAGCTAAATCTGCAAATAAATCTTCTTCTTTATGGTGTTCAAACCCGTAACTAACAATTTCAACCCCACTTTGCTCATAGGATGCAATAACTACTGCACCTATATGTGGTGCTGTTCCTCCTGAAACGACTATAACATTATCAGTACCGACACGGTTTAACTCACAACTGATCATAATTTGCTCCCCCTATATCAGTAGATTTGATCCTATCTTATCAAATCCCAAAAGGAAATAATGTGAAACAAATCACACTTACTTTTCATTAGGCCGTCACCAATCATTATTTAAAGATATTGACACAAATCTCTTGAAATGTGGCAAAAAATTAACCATTAGAAAAACTAAAAAAATCTCATTACCCTGATGCGTTTTTTATGATATTGTAAAGAATAATGGAATTTTTACTAAATAGACACAGCTTCCTACTATTTAGTATACTGAATTATTAAGATCAAAAAAGTGATGATTGATACAATTTTAAAAAAAGGGGCTGGAATTATGTCTAGTACCAATTTTATTGATAACATCCCATTTTTTTCTGGTTTGCCAGTTGAACAGAAATCTCAAATTTCAGAAATAATTCAGACAAAAAAAATGACAAAAGGCGAAGTGCTTTTTCACGAATATGATGCTGCAGAATCGATCTTTTTTATCAATCAAGGGAAAGTCCGTATTAGTAAAAGTACTCCGGATGGAAAGGAAATTGCCTTAAGTATTCGTCAGAGTGGTGATATGTTTGCTGAAGTTGCATTATTTTCTAAAGAAGGTAGTACTTATCCAGCAACAGCAATCTGCATTGAAGGAGGATATGTCTCTTATATTAAAAACGCAGAGCTTGAAACATTCTTACTTAATCACCCTCAACTCGCTATATCAATGTTTCGGTTTGTATCCGAGAGACTTCGTATTTCTCAAGCAACTTTAAGAGATGTAGCCCTTTATGGAAAATTTGGTGCCTTAGCTGCAACTTTAGTACGTCTAGCAGAAGAATATGGTGAAACAGATGGGGACGGTATTACGATAAAATTAAAGCTTACCCACGAGGACTTAGGGAGTTTTTTTGGAGCAACAAGAGAGAGTGTAACACGCCTTATGAATCAATTAAAACAACTAAAAATCGTTACCAAAAAGGAAGGTTATTTAGTTATTCATAATATGGAATTATTAAATGAATATATAAACTAAAAGAAACTTAGGCGAGCGCCTTAGTTTCTTTTTATTGGTCGTCGCTGGATGTCGGTTTTCTGCAAAAAAAAATAACGAACGAGTTCGTTATTTTTATGTTCAATAGATTGGGGGTCAAATGAACATTAAAGAATTATTTCATGCATTTACTCATTATTAACGTTGTTATTTGGGAACATTTGGTTTGACTAAATCAAACTTTCTATCTCTACTTATTTGCTTTGTTATGAGAGGTTTTAAACAGAAAACTAATTCACTTAATATTTTGGGCGAATATTAACTAAATTGTCTTTCGTTCTTTGTTTAAAAAAACCATCACTTGTTTAAATTTATAGTAATAATTTTGAGAGTGTTATTCTGTGACAATCGTCACATTTCGACATATATTCATGTGACTTTTTTGTGAATAAATGTTCAATTCCCCATCAAAGCTACTAGGATTGCTTTTTGAACATGAAGACGATTTTCAGCCTGATCAAAGATGAATGAGTTTTTCCCATCAATTACTTCAGCGGAAACTTCTTCTCCACGGTGAGCTGGTAAGCAATGGAGGAACATGTAATCTCCCTTAGCATATGTCATCAGATCTTTATTTACTTGAAACTGACTAAAATCTTCAAGTCTCTTAGCCGTTTCCTCTTCGTAACCCATACTCGTCCAGACATCTGTATAAATGACATCTGCATTGCGAACGGCTTCAATAGGATCATTTGTTAGAGTAAATTTCGCTCCTGTTTCTTTACAAATCGTTTCAATTTCATTTACAATCCATTGTTTCGGTTCGTATCCCTTTGGTGTAGCAATCGCAACATCTATACCAACTTTCGCACAAGCTATTAATAATGAGTGGGCAACATTGTTCCCATCGCCAATGTATACAGCCTTTACCCCTTGAAAAGTTCCTTTCACTTCAAATATCGTCATAATATCAGCCATTGCTTGACAAGGATGAAAATCGTCTGTTAAAGCATTAATAACAGGAACTGTTGAGAAGCTTGCTAACTCCTCGATGATTTCGTGCCCATGTGTTCGAATCATTATTCCGTCTACATACCTAGAAAGAACTTGGGCGGTATCCGAAATAGGCTCTCCTCTACCTAATTGAGAATCTTTTGAACTTAGAAATAACGCAGCTCCCCCCAATTGTGTCATTCCTACTTCAAAGGAAACCCTAGTTCTTGTCGAAGATTTTTCAAAAATCATTGCGAGAGTCTTTCCAGCTAGAAATTGGTGTGGAACACCTTCCTTTTGATACTTCTTTAATAATAATGAAAATTCTAACAGTTCCTTAATTTCATCTGAAGAATAATCAAGTAGCGTAAGAAAATGTTTACCTTTGTGCTTTTTAAGATTAATTCCTGACTCTAGTATTGACATAACAGTCAAGAGCTTCACATCCTTTCTCAATTTGTTTTTATTAAACTACCTTTATGATTTTCGTAAGCTGCTAACCATTGATTTATGGACTTTACAGAGAAACTTTCGCTTAATAAACAACTAACCATATAAGAGAATGTTGAAAGTTCCGTAACAACTGGTAACCGACTTTTTAAGGCATCTTTTCTTCTTTGTTTAGAGACTCGGTCATTCATATCAACACAAAGGTAACAAACACTGTCAACACCCTCTAACCATTGTTCAAATGACATATCCTCGTCACTAACTACATCATACTGCAGCCTCTTTAGTTCCCCTTTTACGGAATGAAAATCTGCTCTCTGACTTAACGCGATGTCACAATATATACTTCCTTTCTTCTTGAAAAGCTCTGGAATATCTCTCTCACCCCAAATGAAAGCTTTTCGAAAAGCGGCTTCGACTGTTTCACTGATTGCAATTAATTCTCCAGTTGACTTCATTTCTGCTTCTAGCTTTGGATCTAGATCTGGAAGCTTCGTATGTGAAAATATCGGTGCTTTCACAGTAAAATACGGTGGCTCAACTTGATAACCTAGATTATCGACAAGACTTGCCAGTTTTTCGTTCATTAGAAGCTTAATAGTAAGGGCGATCATGTTCATTCCAGTCACTTTACTCAAGATCGGCACCGTTCTTGATGCCCTCGGGTTAACTTCTAAAACATAAATACAATCATTATAAATGACAAACTGAATATTAAAGACACCTTTAAATTTGATACCTCTAGCGATCCGCTTTGTATAATCAATGATTGTTTGTTTATGAACTTGTGTAATATTTATTGGCGGTATAACAGAGAAACTATCTCCGGAATGAACTCCTGCTCGTTCAATATGCTGAAACATTCCTGGAACAACAATATCCTCTCCATCAGTTAAAGCATCTACTTCTACCTCTATTCCAGGATAGAACGCATCTAATAAAATCGGAAAAGATGTAACATTTAATTCACCATTTAGAAAATCCTTCATCTCTTCACGAGTTTCAAAAGTCATCATCCCTTGGCCACCTATGACGTATGAAGGACGAATTAATACTGGAAAACCTATTTTCTCAGCCTTGTTTAATAAGTCAACCTCATCATAAGCAGTTACGCCTGGGATATGAGGAACATTAACTTCCTTCATAAAATGATAAAAACGATCTCGATCCTCTAGTTTATCGATCGTGTCATGGTTTGTTCCTATAAGTGGGACACCCGCATCCTCTAAGTTTTTCACTAAAGATATTGCTGTTTGACCACCGAGCTGAACAATTACCCCCTCGGCTTTTTCAAGTTCAATAATATTCAATACATCTTCTGTCGTTATCGGCTCAAAATAAAGTCGATCTGCTATTTCATAATCTGTACTGACTGTTTCAGGGTTATTATTAATCAAAATCGCCTCATAATTTTGCTCCTTTAGAGCTAAAACTCCATGGACTGAACAATAGTCGAATTCAATACCTTGACCAATTCGAATTGGGCCTGAGCCGATAATGATTATTTTCTTTTTAGTTGATTCGATATCAACATCCTGTTCACCAGACCAACTCGAATAATAGTAAGATGTCTTTGCAACGAATTCACCTGCGCAAGTATCAACCATTTTATATGAAGGGTGAATATTAAATTCATCACGTTTCTTTCGTAAATCGTTTAAAGAAACAGACCAAATATTCGCTAACCATTCATCAGAAAAACCATTTTCTTTCAAACGTTGAAGTAGTTCTTTTGTTACAGTAGAATACGAAAGCTGTTTTGCATGTTGTTCCTGCTCAATTAAAAACTGCCAACTATCCAAGTAGAAATAATTAATTTTTGTAGAAAGGTATATTTCTTCTACTGTTACCCCACGCCGTAATAATTCTAAAATCGCAAAAAAACGAAGATCATCTGCTTCCTTTACACTACACCACAACTTTTCTTGAGTGAGTTTTTTTACAGATGCCATTTCTAAACCAGAAACACCTTTGATATCTAAAGAACGAACTGCTTTTTGAAACGCCGATTCTATGTTTCTTTCAATTGCCATTACCTCGCCAGTTGCTTTCATTTGCGTTCCTAACTTCCGATTTGCATGAGGAAATTTATCAAAAGGCCACCGTGGGAATTTCACTACACAATAATCTAAAGCCGGCTCAAAACTTGCGTACGTATGTCCAGTTACAGGATTTAATAATTCATGCAAGCAATAACCTAAGCTTAACTTTGCTGCAATCCGCGCAATTGGATACCCAGTTGCCTTTGAAGCTAGAGCACTCGATCTACTAACACGCGGATTTACTTCAATTAAATAATATTGTTTACTATTAGGGTCAAGAGCAAATTGAATATTACAGCCTCCAACAATCCCTAATGCGCGAATGATCTTAACAGATACAGATCGCAGCATCTGATATTCAACATCTGTTAATGTTTGAGAAGGAGCTACTACGATGGAATCTCCCGTATGAATACCTACTGGATCAATGTTCTCCATGTTACAAACGGTAATGCATGTATCATTGCCATCTCTCATTACCTCATATTCTATTTCCTTAAAACCGGCAATACTCTTTTCAATTAAACACTGTCGGATTGGACTAGCATTAAGTCCACCTTTTACAATTTTTTTAAGTGAAGCTTCATCGTCAACAATTCCACCACCTGCTCCACCTAACGTATAGGCGGGGCGGACGATGATCGGAAAGCCAACTTGATTTGCAAACTCTAATGCTGCATCAATTGTTTCGACAATTTCACTATCCGGAACTGGTTCTTCAAGGAGGTGCATGAGGGCACGGAATTCCTCACGATCCTCTCCTTTCATAATTGACTCGATTGGAGTTCCTAAAAGAGGAACATTATACTTTTCTAAAATACCTTCATTATGGAGAGATAAGGCTAAATTCAAGCCTGTTTGACCTCCTAGAGTTGCTAATATACCATCAGGCTTTTCTTTTTGAATGATCTTTTCAACACTTTCTACCGTTAATGGTTCAAAATAGACGACATCAGCACATGCGTTGTCAGTCATAACAGTTGCAGGATTATTATTGATGAGAATTACTTTGCAACCCTCCTCTTTTAGGGCAAGACAAGCTTGTGTCCCTGCGTAATCAAACTCAGCTGCTTGCCCAATGACAATGGGACCAGAGCCAATGACTAGTATCTTGTTAATGTCTTGACATTTAGGCATACACTTTTTCTCTCCTCTTGCTACTCATGTCCGTTAGAAAATGTAAAAATATTTCTTCTGAATCAGCTGGACCTGGATGAGCCTCAGGATGAAATTGTACAGAAGTAATTGGGTATAAATTGTGTGACATTCCTTCGATTGATCTGTCATTTATATTTACGTAACGTGGAGTAAAACCCGTTTTTGTTAAGCTCTCGTTTGTTACAACGTAGCTATGGTTTTGTGATGTTATATAGATTTTCTTTGTAATTGTATCTTGCACTGGTTGATTTGCACCACGATGCCCAAATCGTAGTTTTTTTGTATCACCACCAAAGGCAAGAGCTAATAGCTGATGTCCTAAACATATTCCCATCGTTGGATACGTCATTGCTAATCGTTTAATTTGTTCAGTTAAATGAAGAAGTCTTTTTGGATTTCCAGGCCCATTTGATAAAAGGATCCCATCTGGTTTAAGTCCATTAATTGTTTTCTCATCAGTATTAAACGGAACCACCGTTACTTTACACCCTAAATTCAATAACGATGTTAAAATAGATTTTTTGTAACCAAAATCAATCATAACAACGTGATAGTCACCTTTTCCAAATGTCTCAATCTTAGGTGTTGATACTTCTTCAACAAGATTCCTTGTTCCGATTAATTGTTTTTCACTAAAATCAATCGTCTCCAGGTTTGTCGTGATAATTGCACCCATGTCACCCAATTGGCGTATTCGCTTCACGACTGCTCTAGTATCTACGCCAACTAGGATCGGAATTTGATTTTTATTTGCATATTCCTCTAAAGATTCAGTTGCCTCGTAATGGTAGCCATGTTTCCTACAACTATGCATAATTAATGCAGACGCTTGTGTCTTTTCACTTTCTTGATCTTTTCGATTTATCCCGTAGTTCCCAATTAACGGATACGTAAAAACCACCATTTGTCCTCTAAACGAAGGATCAGTTATAACTTCTTCATAGCCAGTCATGCCTGTAAAAAACACAACTTCACCATAGACTTCCTTTTCACTACCTATTAATTCTCCTTCAAAAACTTCCCCTGATGATAATACTAAATATCCCTTCAATTCCGTACCTCCTCTAACCAAAACGAATAATAATTTTATTTTATGAATTTTTATACATAGGTTTTCAAAAAAAATTATTTAAACGTGACAGACACCAATGAAGGTTCACTTTCACCAACACGGATTGTATTTATGACCGACACAAAACTTCTAATCAAAGAAAGTGAACCTTCCTGTAGAAACTATTTACAGGTAGACACTTTAGTAAGTGCCAATGATATTAACTCAACTGCCAAATCTATCTCAGCTTCTGAAACCGTTAATGGTGGTAAAAGCCGTATCACATTCGGTCCAGCATTCAAAACAAGTAAGCCATTTTCTCTTAATGATGATATGATCGTGCTAACCTCTTCGTGACACTCAATGCCAATCATTAACCCTCTTCCTCGAACTTCTTTCACAATTGTTGCAGAATGTAGTGTTTCTTGCAACTTCGAGAAAATGTAATCGCCTTTTTCAACAACAGCATCTATGAACTCTCTACAGAAAATTGTTTCAATCGTAGCATATGCAGCAGCCATCGCTAAAGGGTTTCCGCCAAACGTTGAGCCATGACTACCAGGTCCAAACGCATTGATTAAATGTTTTTTTCCAATAAGTCCTCCAACAGGAAAGCCATTCCCTAACCCTTTCGCGATTGTAATAATATCGGGATCTAGATCATAATGTTGATAACCAAATGGCTTCCCGGTTCGACCAATTCCGGTTTGGACTTCATCGACAACTACTAGTAGATTGTGCTTTTCTTTTAACTCATTAATTGTCGCTATAAATTCACGTGTTGCCTCATGGACGCCACCCTCACCTTGGATTACTTCAAGAAAGATTGCTGCCACATCACCATCGATCACTGATTTTAAAGCATCACAGTCGTTATAAGGAACATATACGAAACCTTCTAATAAAGGTGCAAAACCTTGATGGACTTTATCTTGCCCAGTAGCTGAAAGGCTCCCCATTGTTCTGCCATGAAAAGATTGGAAGAAAGTAATAATTTTCAGTTTACCAGTAGCTTTTCTAATCAATTTAATAGCAGCTTCATTTGCTTCTGTACCACTATTACAAAAAAACACCGCATCACCGCTAGAGTGCGCCACTAACTTATTTGCCACTTTCTCTTGACCTTCAATATTGAACAAATTGGAGACGTGTACAACTTTATCTAATTGATTTTTGATTGCCTCATTAACATCGGGGTGACAGTGACCTAAATTACACACAGCAATACCTGCAACAAAATCTAAATAGCGCTTTCCATTATTATCAATGAGCGTAGTACCTTTGGCTTCTTGCACTGTAATTGGCCATTTATTATACGTAGGAAATAAACTACTCATAAAAACACCTACTCCTTATAAAAATAAATGTATTGACGGAAAAAGGAGAGTTCCTCCGTTTTTTATTATTTAATCTAAACTAAAAACCGGTTCCTTTGATGCAACAATTTTAGTGCCAACGATTTCTCCACCTACCATTAGAGATTCGCTTTTGCCATTAATAATATATACTTCCTCAATATTACCTTTAAGACATTTGGTTGCGGCTTTTACTTTCGGAATCATGCCACCGTAAATTGTACCTTCACTAATCATCTCATCTATTTCTGATACTGATAAAACTTTTTGCAACTGATTATTTTTTAATATTCCATCAACATCAGTCACAAAAATCATTTTCTTAGCATGAATACTTGCAGCAACAGCTGCTGCTGCTGTATCAGCATTTATGTTTAAGTGATTACCAGCTTCATCCATACCAATTGGAGCAATAACTGGCACAACATCGATCGCCAATAGTTGCAACAGCAATTCACTATTTACACTTTTTACTTCCCCTACAAAGCCAAGCTGGTCTTGATCAATAGCTGATGCTAGCAGTAAGCCACCGTCGCATCCTGAAATACCAATCGTACTAAGTCCAGCATTTTGAAGTTTCGTAACGAGGAGCTTATTAACCTTACCTGTTAACACCATTTCGGCGACTTCCAACACTTCTACTGTCGTTTTTCTTAGGCCATTCACAAATTCACATGAAACTTCTAATTTATTTAACATCCTATCTATTTCAGGACCACCGCCGTGAACTACAATTGGTGTTATATTATTCTCCTTTAAAAGCTTCATACTAGAAAAAAACTGACCTGATAGCTCATTTAATGTGCTGCCACCACACTTAACAACAATAATTTCTTTCATCAGTTCTTACCTCCTAGTTACGTTCGATACCCTGCATTTATCCTTACATAATCATAGGTTAAATCACAGCCCCATGCTTTCCCAAAGCCATCACCTATGTGTAAATCAACATATATCGTAATATTTTCTGTTGCCAAATAGTTAGTAGCTTCTTCTTCCGAAAAAGGAATTGGCATGCCATCTTTCAAGGTTTGTATGTTTCCAATTGATATGTCAATCGTCTCTGGGTCAATATTTGCTCCACTATATCCAGTTGCACAAATAATTCTTCCCCAGTTAGCATCTGTACCGAAAATTGCTGATTTCACTAGTGACGAGCCAACAATTGCTTTTGCTACTTTACCCGCTTCCTCGTTATTAGGTGCGCCTTTTACTTGTACCTCAATCAATTTTGTCGCCCCTTCACCATCACGGGCAATTTTCTTTGCTAGATGTTCACATGTCATTTTTAAAGCATATATAAAACGTTCCCACTCAGGGTGAGATTCAGTTAACGAATCATTATTTGCTAGGCCACTTGCCATCACAATTACTGTGTCATTCGTTGATGTATCACCGTCAACGGTAATTCGATTAAAGGTTACGTCAATCACTTGATTTAATGCTTTTTGAAGCGATTCAGGTTCGATATTTGCATCTGTAGTCAGGAAGGCAAGCATTGTAGCCATATTAGGATGAATCATCCCAGAACCTTTGGCAGCCCCTCCAAACGTAATTGTTTTGCCATCAATTGTTGTTTGAAAGCAAGCTCTTTTATTTATTGTGTCTGTCGTTAAAATCGCTTCATTAAAACGCTCAGCAGCGTCGAATTTCACTTGCGTTAATGCTTTAATTTTTTTTATGCCATTGACAATTTTCTCGATTTGAAGAAACTCACCAATAACTCCCGTTGATGAAACAGCGACAAAATGCTCTGGAATGTTAAATACTTCAGCAGTTGTTTTTCGCATTTTATAGGCATCTTCAACACCTTTTTTCCCAGTACAAGCATTGGCATTTCCGCTATTAACAATAACAGCTTGGAGCTTTCCTGCTTTTGCAATACTATCTTTCGTAACTTTTATTGGTGCTGCTTGCACTTTATTTAACGTATAAACAGCTGCACTACTTGCTGGTACTTCACAGTAGATGACTCCTAAGTCTAAGCGGTAACGCTTTACACCTGTGTGTATTCCTGCTGCAGAAAATCCTTTTGGAGTAATTATACTACCCGCCTCAACGGGGCTAACTGAAAAACTTTTCATCGTTGTTTCCACTTTCTTCACCTCATTAATAATTACACTTGTGATCTAACAGATCATTTCGCTTGCTATTTTTTTCTTCTACCTATTCAAGACGCCTACGCCTATTATGGAAAAACTGGAGGCCCTAACAGAGCTGTCTTCTCATCAATTCCTAACATGACATTTAAATTTTGAACTGCCTGACCAGCAGCACCTTTCATCAAATTATCGATAACTGATACAATCGTAATCCAGCCAGTACGTTCATCAAAAGTGATCCCAATATCACAATAGTTTGAACCGTACACTTCCTTTGTTGCTGGATATTCCCCAATACGCCTGATACGCACAAAAGGGTCATTTTCATATTGATGGACATACAATTCTCTTAGCGCTGTTTCTGAAATGGAATTAAGCGGTTTACAATAAATCGTAGCCATAATTCCTCTTGTCATTGGTACAAGATGAGAATTAAACTTAATTGGTCCTAAATTGCTGTTCGCCACTTTAAGGGCCTGCTCAATTTCCGGAATATGCTGATGCTCATTTACTTTATAGATACGAAAATTTTCATTTATCTCGCAATAATTTGTTTGAAGACTTGCTTTCCTCCCAGCTCCTGAAACACCTGACTTAGCATCAACGATAATCGAATCCAAATCTATTGCTAAGTTTTTTAATAAGGGATATAACCCGAGGATTGTTGCTGTAGGATAGCAACCAGGGTTGGCAATTAAACTAGCAGTCTTAATTTTTTTCCGATTTAGTTCTGTTAGTCCATAAACGGCTTTTTCTAATAGTTCCCTTGGTGCAGTTGTTTTCTTGTACCATGTTTCATACATCACCGGGTCACTAAAGCGAAAGTCGCCAGATAAATCAATAACCTTTACTCCATTTTCAATAAAGGCTGGAGTTAGTTGACTAGAAATACCTGATGGTGTTGCCATGAACACAATCTCTGCTTCCTTTGAAATCTTCTCAATTTCTATAGTTTCTAATTTTTGTTTTGAAATATTACTTAAATGAGGGTAACTTTCAGTTATTTGAACTCCAGCTTGTGAAGAGGAGTGCAGTGAATATTTATTAATAAACTTATGTTGGTGGAGAATTCGAACTAACTCTACTCCGCCGTAACCCGTAGCTCCAATTATCGCTACCTTCATACTTTCCCCTCACCTTCAAATGTTTTCCCTATATCAGTTTTATGTTGTTTTTAATTATATGTGTGAATAAAAATAAAATCAACTGTATTTTTATATTTTATTTGAAAATTTAAATTTTAACTTCGTTTATATAAAACCTTAATATCTCGCTATAATATTTTCAATCTTAAAATTAGAAAATTAATTTTTATGCAAATTAAATAAAATGATAATGATTATCATTTGTGACAACTATCACTGCGTATTAGTAAATGAAAATTTATAATGAAGGAAGAATAACAAAGAAGGAGATGGAAGCAATGCCAGAAAGAATTGTTGAATTAGATGTACGAGAAGATTTAAAAAATAAACTTGAACCTTTTCAAAAAATAATGAGCGCTGTCAAAAAATTAGAGAAAGGTGACGTATTTGTCTTACACAGTACAATAAAACCTACCCCATTAATGACGATTATGAAAACAAAAGGCTATGCAAGTGAAGTTGAAAAAAAGGGAAATGATCATTTCATTACAACCTTTAAAAAGAAAAAACGAAGTTTATTATTTTGGAAAAAGACTGAAGAGACTGCTATACGACCTCCTTGTCCACAACAAGACGAGCTAGAAATAAACGATCAGAATTTATATTACCTTGATAATCGCGGTTTAGAACCTCCGCAACCAATGATGCGTACATTAGCAAGATTAAACTCAATGTGTAATGGTGAAAAGCTTACTATTCGTAACGACCGACTTCCGGCCTTTCTAATAGAGGAATTAAATCAACTAGGTTACGATTATACACCTAAAGAGATGGAAGATGGTTCTGTCGAAGTCACAATAGTTAAGATAGAAGATTAAAGTCATGACTATAACTACAGGTAATCTCATAGCAAAGGATCAAACGAGAGCCAACTTCTATTTACCACTTTCGTTTATGATTACAGCATTCCTATCATTGTTTATTTTCTCTATTATCCTAATCGTTGGTGGTTCGCTTTTTTCTGGGGCTAATATCCGATCGACTCTAGGAATTGGTGCGATGCACTTGTTTATACTAGGGTTTGCTACAATGCTAGCAATGGGGGCCGTTTATCAACTTGTACCAGTTGTTATCAATGAAAAACTGTACAGTATTCGTTTAGGGATTATTCACTATTTTTTATTTACCACAGGTTCTATTGGTCTGTTAATCGGGTTTTTTCAATTCAATAAAAATGTATTAATCGGTTCTTCAATCATTGCAGTCGCTGGAGTCCTTATTTTTATTGTAAATATATTTTTAACAATAACTAAGACAAAAGCATTCAATAGCATTTTATTTGCCACAGTTAGTTCGTTTATATATTTATTCCTTACAGTGATTACAGGATTACTTATGGGTCTTAACTTTTCATTTCGTATTTTCCCAACGCTACACTCTGCTATTTTAGCAGCACATATATGGTATGGGTTTATCGGCTGGTTTTTGTTTTTAATTGTCGGCTATAGCTTTAAAATGCTACCAATGTTTTATTTAGCTCATGGGCAATCTATTAAATTACAAAAATGGATCTTACTCGTGTTCCATCTCAGTCTAATTCTAATCTCACTCAATTTCTTCCTACAAGTAGGGTTCTTTCTTACAATTATTGGGCTCGTTATCTTTTTGATAGCTCTTGGCTTATACCGCTATCACATTTATCAAATCCAACAAAAAAGGTTTAAACGAAATCCTGGAAAAGGTATAACATTAACCGTTTACGCAGTTGACGGGTTTTTACTAGTCATCGTTTTATCAATAGTGGCATTAGTGCTAGAGCCAAAGCTGTTTCAATCATTGCACTTTTTAACAGCAGTAAGTGTGATTTATTTATTTGGTTGGGTAGGTGTGACGATATTAGGGTATTTATCGAAAATTGTTCCTTTCCTTTGGTGGACTTTTTGCTTTGGGGATCGAGTCGGGAAAGAGGAAGTTCCTTCGTTACAAAATATGATAGATGAGAATAAAGTTTTTTACAGACTCTTATTTGTTTGTCTTTCAATCACTTTATTAGCAATTGGTATACTCTTACAAATGGCATTACTAACATTTATAGCACAAATATGTCTTGGAATCTTTATCACCTATTATTTTATCCACATCCTAGCAGTGTTTACTTATTCATAAGAGTGAAAAGTACAACTCTTTAACAACTGATATATATTTTAAAAATGAGGAGTGACAATAATGGAATTTACATTAACAAACGAAGAGGTTTATAAAGCACTAGAAAAAGTATTAGACCCTGAACTTGGGGTTGACGTTGTTAATCTTGGCTTAATCTACGACGTTCTAGTAGAAGAAGACAATAGTGTTTGTATTAAAATGACGTTAACAACACCAGGATGCCCGCTACACGATACGTTAACAAATGGGGTTAAATCTGCTGTTCAATGTTTACCGAACGTCACAAAAGTAGAGGTTGACTTAGTGTGGGAGCCTGAGTGGACACCTGAGAAAATGAGTCCGAAAATTAGGGATATGTTTGCTTAAACTGAAAAAATGTCGGATTAAGCTAAATCGTATTAGTTAGAGATCTATATAAAAAAAGGATGCAAAAATAGAATTGCATCCTTTTTTTGTTTTATTGTTTACAGATTACGAATAAGCTTACATTTAGCTAAAAACTTTTCATTACTTTGATAAACCATGTTATTTTTTTTAGGTGGTTGAGCAACCTATTGAAAAAAGGATTGTTGTTGCTAATGACTGAGATCAAACAAACTCTGACAAAAGAACAAGAGTTATGGAAAAAAATTGAAAACCTACGTAGAGAAATGGTTAAGATTGCAACTGAAAAACAACTTAATTTTTTACACCCCGAAGTATTGGAAGCCTCTCAAACCTTAAACGCATTGCTTGTAGAATATGAAAAGCTATTGCATAAGCAAACAAGGTAATCAATGAGGCTGTCACATAAGTTTAGCACACCTCCCTGTAATACTATATATAAGAGTATATGTTTTATACACAATCTCTTTCTAGTAGACAAGTGACGTTGCTATTTGGACAGCCTCAATATCCATATATTATTAGGTAACTACTTCAAAGCCTTACTTAGAACTCGTTACCTTGGTGCACTTGTAATTTTCTCAGCCACCACTAACTGGCGGGATAAAGGCCACAATGTCATTAGCTTTCACAACGTCGGTTTCTTTGACATACTCTTCGTTTACAGCCATCATGGCTCTGTCGATTGGTAACGTTGGAAATCGTTGTTTTAAGTATCGTTTCACTTCAGATACTGTCATCTCTGCGCTATCAATTGTTAGTTCTCTGGCTCCGACAATTTCTTCTAATTCAGCAAAAAATAATAATTTAATCATTATAAATGCTCCTCCTCAGGCTTTCCGGTTGGGTAAGACGTTTTTTCTAATTGATCGCCTATCCACTCTTCGCCATCTTCCCAATGCTCTTTTTTCCAAATTGGAACAATTTCTTTAATTCTTTCAATTGCATACCGACTAGCGTCGTATGAATCTGCTCGATGGGGAGTCGAAACAGCGATAACAACTGCTATGTCTGTAATATCTAACCGTCCAATTCTATGTGTAATTGCTACTAATGCATCAGGCCAACGCTCTTGAATTTCAACACCAATTTGTGCAAGTTTCTTTTCTGCCATGCTTGCATATGCATCATACTTTAAGTAAATTGTTTTCTTCCCCTTTGTTAGTTCACGTACAGTCCCAACAAAGGTATTAATTGCTCCGGCATTTGGGTGTACTACTTTATCTACAACTTCTTGAATAGAAATGACTTCATCGGTAATTAAAAATAATTTATCACTCATAGTCCTGTCCTTTCAGCTTCTTTAGTAGAAAATCTATATAGTTAGCCTCATCGTCCAATTGAAAATAGCAAATGTCATCATCTACTTCTTTGGGCGAAATTTGGAACCAACTTATTACACAAAAAATATTATCAAGTGTTTTTAATAAAGCCAAATCTGAAAAATCCCTTAAAATAACAACCTTTGGAAATGGTGTTGCTTTAAAGCCTTCAATAATTACAACATCAATAGGGAAGTTTTCATAAAGAGCGAGTAGTTCATCTGGCTCCCATAGATTGTCTTTGGCAACATTCAGTTGTAATGTTCCCTTACTAACCGCAGCGGAAACGATAGCTCCAGCTTGGCGATGCTTCCATGAATCTTTTCCTTCATCTAAAGAAGTAAGTTCACCACCATGACCATGATGTTTGATCGTTCCGACACGAACGGCTTCTTCACTAGCAGCAGCAACAAGCTTCTCAACTAACGTTGTCTTACCACTATTACTAAAGCCTGCCACTTGAATGATTTCTTTGGTCATATCATTAGCCTCTATTTCTTTAAAATTTCGGAACTTCCTTCACCATTCAGAAGTAGAATTTCAACTTCATCACCTTTTTTAAACCCTCGAGTTCCTCCTGGCAAAACAACCAATGCATCTGAATTAGCTAGCGATGTGACTACTCCCGATTTATCTAATCCGACAGGTTCAGCGTATACTTTCCCTTGTTCAATCGTCATTTTACTTCTAATAAAACGAACAAACGGATTGGGTTTTGGAAAGTCTGCTTTTAAGATTCCTTGCACAAGTTGTAAATGCGGTTTTTTAGACCCTAAATAGTGTTGGATCCAAGGGCGCGCTAACAATTCAAAACCAACGTAACATGCGGAAGGATTTCCGGACAGACCAAATAATAGCTTCCCATTATATTCAGCAACTGTTGTTACACTTCCTGGTCGCATCCCAATCTTATTAAACAATACGTTTGCCCCAAGTTTGTCATAAATCGCGGGTAAATAATCGAAATCTCCTACAGATACACCACCAGTAGTTATTAGAACATCGACTTCACCGAGAGCGTTTGCGACCGCTTCGTAGCAACGCTCGAAATCATCAACTAACTTACCATAGTACTTCGGAATTGCTCCAGCCTTTATTATTTGCGAATTAATCATATATGAGTTACTGTTACGGATTTTCCCAGGTTCAAGTGCTTCATCAACATCAAGCAGTTCTGTTCCTGTAGCATACACTCCAATGATTGGTTTTCTGGCAACTGGGACTTTGCTATACCCAAAAGTAGCTAAAAGCGCTTTCACACCAGGTTCTACCTGGCGCCCAGCTTCAACGAGGACATCTCCGTTTCGAGTTTCTTCAGCTCGGAATGATATATTATCCCCTGGCTTAAAAGCCCGCTTAATTGATATAAACGTTTTACCTTCTCTTTGGAATTCATTTGTTAATTCAAACATGACAATGGCATCCGTTCCTTCTGGCATTTTCGCGCCAGTCATAATGCGAATTACTTGTCCTTTACCTGGAATAAGTGTTGCTAACCCTCCAGCACCAACTGTTTCAATTACCTCTAACTCTATTGGGTTAGACTGAGACGCAGTTATTGTATCTTCCGCACGAACAGCAAACCCATCTAAAGGTGAACGGTCAAAGGGAGGAATATCATGGTCCGCTTTTATTGGGGCTTTTAATATACGATAGTCACTTTCATTAATCGGTACATACTCTATTTCTCCAGCTTTAGCAAATCGTAACACCGCCTCAACAGCTTCATGCACTTTAATTGGTTTACGGTCTAAATACATTTGATGTCACACCTTTCACAATTCTTTTACCATTTTATCAAATAAAATGCAAAGTAACTATGACCTTTCTCACAAAATCAAATTAAAACCATCTATTTGTCACAAAAAATAAAAAAGAGGACCCATCCTCAAGTAACAGTCACCTCAGACACGAAATGTAGAGTTTCATTTAAAAACAATACATGATTTCGTTCCTTGACAAGGTGAGCTATCACTTATGGGGCACCCTCTATTGTTTAACTTTTAGCAGCAATACGTACTCTTAAATTGTTAATGCATATGCTTTTTTGGTCTTTCATCGGGTGTTGCTAAGATTTTTTCAACATCTACATCACCAATAACAAACTGGTGTTTCTCCATTCTATGCATTCCTCTAGCTGTAACATGATAAAAGATATAATACACACCTTCTTCATTAGCCACCCAAGTGACTTCATAAATGCCATCACCCGCATTTACAGCTTCTACTGAACGGTACGTATCAGGCTTTCCATGTTGCCAAATTTCAAAAATAACTTCACTCGCATCAGAGACTTGATCATTATTTTGAGTAATCAGTGCTTGAGTATGAATTTCTTCATTAACAACTAGATCAGTTGATGTTAATTCAACTTCAATTGGATCGAGAAAGTTTACTTCTTCTGTATTCTTATGATCTTCATGCCCACAAGCTCCAAGTAAAAGAACAAGGATAATGCTTATTAAAACGGTTTTTTTCATAACAAAATTCTCCTAACGTACAATGGACTTCAAATCTTTTGTAATAGACTTCGCATCAAAGTCAGTGTTTCCATTATATATTCTAATAACCTTACCATCTCCATCTACTAAAAAGAAATTAACACTGTGCATAATATCTCTTGAATCAGGGATTTCTTGAATTAATGATTTAAACGATGCTTTGGCAAACTCAGTGATTTCTTCAAGACTGTACCCAGTTAAAAAGTGATAGTTTGAAAAATCAGCCCCATAAGCTTCTCCATATTTCTTCATTCCATGTGGATCATCAAAATCTGGATCTACTGTAAACGAAACAAACTGAACATCAATTCCAGCCTTGTTCGCCTCTTCTTGCAATGTAACCATGTTTGGCGTCATCGTTTGACAAACAGTAGGACATCTCGCAAATATCATGTTTGCAATCCAATACTGCCCTTTTAAATCGTTTGATCCAAAAGGGTCACCAAATTGATTTACATACTCAAAATCCGAAACATACCAATCTGCTTCTGTTAGATCGACCGCAGCTTTAGGTTTCGGTTCTGGTGAGCCATATAAGAAGCCGCAGCCAGCTAACGCTAAAACTAATCCTAATAATAATGCTAATTTAATAAATTTCATTTTATCACCATCTTATTTTATTTCTGGATTTAACAGATCAAAATTTGGTACGACAACTTTTTTTCGATCGCGTTTCATCCATTGCTTAAACGTATACCCAATGGCCACACCGTAAACTAATTCCTGTGTCACCTTCATAATCGCTCCACCGAACTGCTGATCCTGATATGGCGTTAATAGTGTAAGTGAGTTCTGTCCTGAGAATAATTCGTATGGTATGTCTGCTCCAGCTGGTAAACAGTAACTCATCGCTATAGCCCATGTACCAATATCCGTATAGGTTGCATAAAGTGCATCTCCTGAAAAAATAACTAAAACACAAGCAGGAGTAAACAATACACCACTTGCAAACATATAACCGATCTTTTTTAATTCTGAAAGCTGTCCTTCTTGGTTTGGAAAAACGGGTGTAATATGCCACCACATTAAAAAAGCTGCAAAAAGCATCCCTAGTTGATAAATATTATGAAGGCCTTCATTCGTCATCAATCGATCAAATGTAAACGGCAAATGATAAAATGAAAACATCGCATTAAATAATATCAGTCCAACTAAAGGCGTACCGAGTACTTTAAATGGAGCTTTTAATAATCGGTTTTTACCAAGTGTTAGAAAAAACCAATGGGGAATACCTAGTAAAAGAAGTGCCGGGGCAATTAAATAAACAATTGCCATTGAAAACATGTGCATACTAAGCATCATATGACCAAGGACATAAAGAGGGCCACCAAACCCAAAGTAAACGGCAATTAACCCTAAATGGAAATATACTTTTTTCCTTGTTGCCACTTCTTCACTGTTATCAAATCGATGCCTTTGTGGTCCTGTTAGGACTAAGTATATTCCACTTATTAATAATAAGAGAAAAATTAATTCGGGCGTCCAAATCGTTCGGAATGTAAAAGACGTGAAAAATTGCTCAACCATTGCCTTCCTCCTTGTTGAAAAAATGTACGGAGTTTCTGTGATAATACCTATACCTATTTATAACATGAATAAGATTTTAATTGAATTAATTTGTTTTGGTAATTCGACATAGGTAGTTATTAAAAGAACCACATATTTGGACAATATTACCGTCAAAGGTTAAAATAGCAGATACACCGTAAGAAACTTTGTTTATCAAGGAGGATATATGAAGCAACATTTAATCGCTATCGACTTAGATGGGACGTTACTTACAGACGATAAAATAATCTCAGAACGAAACAAACGAGCTATTCACAAGGTACGAGAGATGGGTCATATAGTTTGCATTGCCACTGGAAGACCCTATCGTGCTAGTCAAATGTATTATCAGGAATTAAACTTGAATACACCTATTGTTAATTTTAATGGGGCTTTTACGCACAATCCTCTTCATAAGGGGTTCGGTTACTACCACTCACCATTAGAGCTAAATACGGCAAAAACGATTATAGAAACATGTGAAGCTTTTCAAGTCAAAAACATTATGGTTGAAATCATTGATGACTTTTATTTGCGCTATTATGATGAAGTACTCATTGACACATTTACAATGGGGGAGTCGCCAGTTAAATTCGGAAACCTCCATCATATTTTAGCTGAGCACCCGACATCAATTCTAATTCACCCACAAGATGATCATGTTAACCAATTGCGTGAGCTATTGAAAACAGCCCATGCCGAAGTCATCGACCAACGTGTCTGGGGTGCTCCTTGGAATGTCATTGAAATTGTTAAAGCAGGTTTGAATAAAGCGGTCGGCTTAGAAAAGATTGCAAAATATTACTCTATTCCAAAAGAGCGGATCATTGCCTTTGGTGATGAAGATAATGATCTTGAAATGATCGAATTCGCTGGAATTGGTGTTGCTATGGAAAATGCAATACCAGAACTAAAAAATATTGCCAACAAAATAACAGTAACTAATGAAAATGATGGTATTGCTACGTTTTTAGAGGACTATCTCAGTATTAGTATCTAGAGACGCGTTAATTAGTAATTATCTCCTGAGTAATTTTACTGGCGTTTACAAAAAATAAGCTCGTATCTTTCTAGCTAAAGGAGAGAAAAACTATGAGCAAAAAATCAAAATCAAAACGTTTTGTCCAGCAAGGGAAAGATGTTGTTCAACCAGCAAATGAACGCGAACATAATGTAACAACAATGGATGAAGCAGAGAATAAAAATGCTAGTAAGGGTGGTTGCTAGCTGATGGGTAATCGACTATTCCAACAAGCAAGGTCTCGTGTAGAGCAAGCCGAAATCATGGTAAAAGAAGCGACAACTCCAGAACAACTGGCAAATGCTTCAGAAGAGATATCTAAAGCAAGAAATGATTTGTCAAGTGCTTTTGCAAACTCTACAATAGCCGAACAAAGGCAACTAGCCCAACTACAGGAGCAAATTGACCAATTAGAAGGAAGTCTTCCAGAATATCGTTAATAGAAATGAGGGTGACTGCCACCCTCATTTTTTGTTATTCAAACTTTTTCACAATTCCTTATGTATGTTTTTCTCATCTTCTGCTATTATTGATTTTTAGTAACTTTTATTTTTTCGTCTAGGGAGTAGGAGGTTATTACATGGAAGTTTTTTTAGTGGAAAACACTGCTGATCATGCTTTAAGGGAAAGAATAGCTCTACTCATGATGGGTCAAATGGAAGCTATTGGTGATAGGAATGCTTATTCTAACCTTATTGCAGCCATTGATTTAGCCCTACAAGAAGGTTCATCAGCTAAAATGTTCGCCGTTCAAGATAACGAACTAATCATAGGTTTAGCCTTTTTTAATATTGGAATTAGTTTGGAAAAGGGTGGCTATTATATTTGGTTAAATGATCTTTATGTTCATAATGATTTTCGCAAAAAAGGGATTGCAAAAAAACTATTGTTACATACTCTTTTTTGGGCTGAGCAAAACAACCTAAAAGGAATTGAGCTTGAAACAGGGGTAAATAATCAAGCTACAAAACGATTATATAACTCTTTTGGTTTCCACGACATCGTATCAAAGAGATATGGATTGGATATCACCTAATAATTTCAGCTAACCTCTAATAAGAACAAATAATGTTGATACCTCTGCGTATATCCTTCGCACGAAGAATCAGCATTTTTTTGTTTTTTACACTCTAAAATTTTCTATAACAAAATTAGTCATTTTCACTTCTTTTCAAACCGTCCCCTTCATACGATATAAAAAAAGCATTTGACTTTTGATTAAGGAGGGGTGTGTCAGATGGTTCCACATTTTTTTGAGGCTGAATTTCATGATTTACATGTAGAATTGTCAAAAAAATCACTCCAACAATTTATTAATAAAATGATGGAATATAAGTGCTCCCTTTATTGGCGATATAACGATGATATCATTTACTTAATTGTAGATACCAACCAATCTATCCACGAAATCCCCTTCAAAAAAAACGGCTCAAAACTTACAATTGACGTTAATTGCCTAAAGGTGAGTGAAGAATTAGTAGCAAGAGCTTTAGAGTTAGTTCTGACTGAATATCAAGGTAGCGGATTTATTAAGACGTATAGCGAAGAGCATCAACATATCACCATCTTCAAAGATGGAATTATTCAATCCATTACTGAAATTAATGGGGGTGAGAAAATCGTTATGAATCAATACGGTGCCATTGTTGAGTACCAGGAGTTCGATCATAACCTTGACCCAGAAACGATCATTAATATATTAGATATGGAAATTAACTACACACTAATGGAATTATACGACTCAATACAGATAACCGATAGTAAATTAATCACAGAACAAAAACAAAGACTCCGGAGACTACTAAAACGTAAACAAGAGATTGAGCAGTTAATTTAAAGAAGATTAGGTTCTTCAAGAGAGACTGTCCCATAAGTGTCAGAGCACCTCTACGGGCTACTTTATATAGAAGTGTATGGTTTGAATATACTCTATATAAAGAAAACCGAGGTGACTGACACTTTGTCTTTGGGACAGCCTCTTTTTATATTGTTGACTTCTCTTATTTCCAAGAGTGTTCTTCACACATCTTACCATTTTTTCGGAATTTGTTCACATTTCCTCACACAATCCAACCTCGTATTTAATTATGGAATAACACATACTGCACCTTATATGAGTGATGGAAAGTTTGCAACGTTAGAAGAAGTAGTTGACTACTATAATCGTGGTGGCGATACTCATCCGAATAAGAGTGGATTAATGAATCCATTAAATTTAACTTCTGAAGAACAGGAAGATTTAGTTGTCTTCTTAAGAGTGTTAGGGGGAGAACCACCAATTTTTACACAGCCTAAGTTACCTGGTATGAACTAAAAAAAAGAGACTATCTCAAAAGTAACAGTCACCTCGAGGTAGGCCGACACCTTTAGAAAAGTCTCAAAAATAAAAATTGAAAAACCACTTTTTATTATACTATAGAACTTCGAAAAAGTTAGCTAGATAATATTTCCAGCTAACTTTTCCCTTTTCGTTCAACCAATCTTTTACTTTATATGACTATAGTTGTTTATCCTTTAACTGTTACCTTCTTTCGATTGACGGCTGCGTAAAAGGCTGGGACTAGAACAACCGTAAAAATAGTTGAGAATAACAAACCAGAAATAATGGATATAGCTAAAGGTTTAAATAAAACATCTCCACCAAAAGCAATTGGGAACAAAGCAGCAATTGCTGTAAAAGCAGTCAGTAAAATCGGTCGTAATCGAGCACGTCCTGCTTCAATTACCGACTCATGAAGATCTTTTCCTTCTTTCAATCTTTGTTCAATAAACTCTATTAGAACGATTGAGTTTCTTACAACGATCCCAGCTAATGATACAATCCCCATCATCGCCATAAAGCCAATTCCCACTTGAGTAATGAATAGACCCAATATAGCACCAGAAATCGCTAAATAAACTGTACTCATCACTAAAATTGGTGTTACTAATGAATAGAATTGAACAGCCATGACAATGTATATTAAAAATACCACGATAAAAAATAACTTAGTAATTTCGATAAAGAAATCATTCCTAGCTTCTGATTCCCCACCCACACTTATCGTAAAGCCTTCCTTTAAATCGATAGCAGAAATAATTTCGTTAATGTTTTTTTCTAGCGCAGCTTTCTCTTCTTCTCCCGGATACGCTCTTATCGTGACGGTTCTTACTCCGTTAATATGCGGTATTTTTTGTATCTGTTCTTTTTTTACTTCTGTAAGCAGTTCATCAAAACCTACAAGTTCTGGCTGAAATTGTCCTTCTACTCTTTTATTGCTTGGTAATACGAGCGAACTTAGATCCAATGAATTCCCTTCGTCTATCTCATCAATGACAATCCTCATATCCCAGTTTTCGGTACCGTCATCGAAGGTTCCTAGCGGGATTCCGAGAGAAACTAAGCGAATTTGTTCACTTAATTGACGCATCGTTAATCCATGTTCTGAAAGGACTTCGCGATTTGGTTCGAAAATAACGGTTGGCCAAGGCGAGCCAACATCATCTAGAACAACCCCACTTCCTTCAATTTCATTGATCCCCTGTTTTAAAGTAGTAACAACATTTATTAGTTCGTCAAGGTCAGTCCCTGATACTTTAATCGCAATTGGCGCTCCTACTGGTGGACCAGTCTCAATTGTCGTCATTTTAATTTCAGCATCTGTAAACGAGCTTCGCAATTCGTTCGTCCACTTAGCGATTGTTTCATCCGCTCGCTGTATGTCGCGATTTACCCTTAATAAAAGTTGCCCTGTATTTTCCCCAGTACCAGCCATCATTTGACCAAAAAGGCCGGGTAATCCTGTGCCAGTATATATTGATATTTCGACTATAGCCTCATCCTCAGCTAACAAGTTAGCCATTTCAACTAAGGACTCATTTGTTTTTTCCATAGTCATATCTACTGGTAAAATTACATCAACAGGTTAAAAATAATAAAGGAAAGAAGGTAAAAACAACAGCTAGTGTAGACGTAATAATTGAGACCCTAACTTCTCTAGTGCCTTTTAATGCACCCTCTAACGGTCCATCACCTAGCTTATATCGCCTTTGGATGTTATCGTTGACAACAATTGCATCGTCAACGAGTATTCCCAGGGCAATAATAAATCCGATGATCGATATTTGATTTAAATCGACTCCAAGATAAGGAAGTGGGATAAGTCCTAAAATAATTGATGTCGGAATGGCTAACGCAACAATAATTGCAGATGTAATAGTCATACCTAATAATGTAATAATAACAACTGCAAAGATTGAGATCAGAAACGAAATCGAAAGATCTTTAAAAATTTGTTCTACAATCGTATTTTGAGTGTAAAACAATTCTAAACTAATTTGCTCAGGTAGTTCTTGACGTACGCTAGCTAGCTTTTCATCAACCTTTTTTTGCAGTGATGGAATATCGACACCTTTATCCGGTAACACAGTGAATGATAAAGCTGGCGTTCCATTAAACGTAATATAATCCCTTGGTTTAACGTTTCGAATTTCTACAGTTCCAATATCCTTTAAAAACACTTTTTCGTTTTCTCTTGTTAAACCGATAAAAACTTCCTCAATTTCTGGAATTGATTTGTACGATTGAAAAGCTAGTTGTACGTTTTTTCCATCGTTTTGTTGTCTACCAAGTGGAATTGTATCGAATTCACCCGTTAATCCATCAAGTACTTGCGGAAAAAAAATACCCTGTGAAACCATTTTTTCAGAATCTAAACTAATGACTAATTCTTGTTCCAAAAGCCCTTTAACAATCGTGCCCCTAACACCGTTAATAGACTCTATTTGCTTTTGCCATTTTTCAACTGTCTCATTTAAAGTATAAAGATTAGCACGATTTTCAGACAATAAATGATAGGAACTTAGTGCCCCCATTTGAATATCTTCTCTAATCGTTGGTGTAAAAACTTCTTCGGAAAACGTAGCGCTTACTTGTGAGACTATATTCCTTACTTTCCCGAAGACAATCATCTTATCAGAATTATCGCCGAGCTGTAATACGATGGTTGAAGCTCCTGCCCCGGAAACAGAAGTCATTTCCTTAACCCCTTCTATTCCCTTTAACGCTTCTTCTAGTGGAACTGTAACATTTCGTTCAACTTCTTCTGGTGTAGCCCCTGGATAGATCGTTGTTATCGTTCCAATGTTAAAAGTAAATTCAGGTATTTCCCGTTTCGGCAATTGAAAAAAAGTAATTGTACCTATTAACACTAACAAAGCTAGAAATATTAACGTAATTTTCGGCTTTTTAATGGTCATCTCCATCCTAGATTTCCCCCTATAATGTACATCCTTTTTATATTCGTTGTTTAACAATTTATCACACTATTTTTAAAACACCTAAAGATTTGAATTATCATTTTCTCCTTTTTTAATTAAAAAAGGAGAGATCCGCTCTCTCCTCTTTTTCTCTTGTATTAAATTGGACTTTTTAGTAAATAACATGAAAAGGTACATTAGTTAAGGGGGGAAATTTTTTGCTTAATATAAGTTGGATGATGTTCATTATGATCATTTTAGCCAGTTATCGCTTTACCCATTTAATTGTCTTTGATAAAATTACTGAGTTTATTAGAAAACCCTTCTTAAAAACAACAACTGTAACTGAGGATGGACATACAAAAACCAAAAAAGTACCTGACTCAAAGCTTGGCTACTTATTAAATTGCTACTGGTGTGCTGGATTTTGGAGTGCAATCATATTTGGTTTTGGTTATTGGCTATATCCTTCAATTTTTGTTCCCGCTATTTTTATTTTTGCGATTGCTGGCGGTCAAACAATTATTGAAACGTTTGTGGGTGTTGGGACTAAAGCTATTCACGCCTTAAGTAGAGACACAAAGCACTAATGAATTAATCTTTTTAACTCATCAATTAATTGGCGAGAGCGTTTTGCATTGCCCTCAGCGAATTCCCTTAAGCGAAGTTTTAATTCCTCGCTTTCATGAATTCGTTCAGCGGCTATTAGGTAGGTACGCATCATTTCTTCTTCATGATCTAAAGATGTTTGTAATATTTCCTGTAAGTTTTCATTTTCATTCATTATTATCACCTCACACTTAAAATTCCCTCTAGGGATTAAATACATGCAGTTAATCTTTTTAATTGTTTTGTGACGTTTATCACCTCATGAACGTAGAAACTTAGCTACACTAAGACTATGATAAAGAAATTCTTTTAATCCAAGGAGGAAAAACGAAAATGAACCATAACTCACCTTGTTCTGCAGCCTTTGGCGACCCGAAAGAAATTAACTATTGTGCCCCATTAAAACAATTAATCAGTGAGCATCCTTCCCTTTTGGCTAAAATGGCCGAATTTAATAAAATGGTCCAAGCTTTTGAAGCTGATGTTACTATCGAAAATTGGAATGATTGCATAAAACAACTTCATGACAAAATAACAGTTTTTATTGCTGAGCTCGATCCACATTCAAACCGGGAAGAAGATGTTTTGTTTGAAATGATGGTGAAATACATTGGTCGTGAAGGTGGACCAATCGCAGTTATGGAATACGAGCATAATACTGCAAAATTAAATTTAAAAGAATTTATGGATAAATCATCCACTATTCTAGAAGTAAACAAATCGATTTCTAAAGCCGAGGCTGAAGACATATTCCGCCATTTAAAAATTGTTTACTTAACACTAACTGACCATTTTATGAAAGAAGAAAATATTCTCTTTCCAATGGCGGAGCAAATGTTGTCTGACGAAGAAAAACAACAGTTAGCTGAAAAGTTCTCACAAATGGCATAGTCTTACAAGTACTGCAATTTCTTTTCATTAATAAAACGAGGATTTTTGAATGATTGGTTAACAGCATTTTGCTGCTCCTGTTCAAAATTCCTCGTTTATTTTTTTAGTGTAAAATGTTATTGCCTTGGTCATCACCATATCCAATATGGCCAATTCCCTCCTCAGCCATCTTAAGTCTAAGCTTTTCATATAAGTATAAAACGGTCATTTCAAACTTTTCTTCATAGTTCAGGTCTTGAAATAGCTTCACTAAGTCCTCAGTCTTAAACCCATCCAAAACCCCATAAATAATTATCAGGATATCCTCCTCATCACCTGTTAAATGGTTCCTATACATTTCATAAACATCATCAATCATTTTCAAGAAAATCACCTCTAAATTTTTTTTGTGATAGTTTATCAAATAACCTAAGATATAATCCAAATTATACATTTACAGAAATTATTGGATAGGAGTAATATAATACTATTATGCATTTTAAAAGGAGACGCGACTATGTTCTTCCGTACTAGACAAAATCAAGAAAATCAATTTTTTAGTGGAGCATTAGCTGGTATAAGTATAGCCCTTGGTTACTTACCTGTTGCGCTTACCTTTGGATTTATCGCTGAGGCAACTGGTCTATCCTTAGTTGAAACAATCGGAATGAGTGCTTTTGTGTTTGCAGGGGCTGCTCAATATATGTCATTGAGCTTAATCGCCATAGGCACTGGAGCCTTAGAAATTATCTTTACAACCTTCATTATTAATATTAGGCATTTACTAATGAGCACTGCTATTAGTGAGAAGGCCGAGCAGGATCATCCGATTGTCAGAGCTTTATATGCGTTTGGTATGACTGACGAAGTATTTGCTGTTACCTCAACAAAAGAAGGTCGGCTTACTAGTTCATACATTTTAGGGGTTGCGGTTGTCGCCTACTCTAGCTGGGTTATTAATTCAGGGATCGGTTATGTTATCGGAACATCTTTACCGGAAACGTTACAAAAAAGTATGTCCATTGCCCTATATGCATTATTTATTGCTCTTTTGGTACCGTCATTAAAAAAACATCGAAAAATTATCTGGCTAGCGTCTGTTGCTGCGGTATTTAATTCTTTTTTATTGCTTTTTATCCCAAGTGGTTGGGCAATCATTATTGCTACCTTAGCTTCAGCAATAATCATCGAAATTATTTATAGTAAGAAAACCAACTATTTCGATCATGAAAAAGCTACTAGTGAAAAGGAGTGTGGGTAATGTCCAATACAATGATTATTATAATTCTAGGGATGGCAGTTGTAACTTATATTCCTAGATTATTACCGCTCGTAACAATGAATGGAAAAGAAATGCCACCAAAGGTAACTGCAGTCTTGCAAAATGTTCCCTACGCTGCCTTAGGAGCACTTATTTTTCCGGGAATATTATTCGTACAAGAAAGTATCTGGTTTGGTGTCATCGGCGGTCTAACAGCTTTATTCGTTGCCTTGTTAAGTACAAATTTAATTTTTATTGTAGTTAGTGCGATTGCAGTATTAACTTTATATTCCTATTTAATCGCTTTTATTTAAATTATCACTATCTATATTTCTAGCCTAGTAAAACACCAAAAACATTATTTTGGTGTTTTTTAATGCTTATTCTAACAAATTTTTTTGATCAAAATATCGGTTTAATTGCTTGATCATTTGTTTTAAGTGTTTGTTTCGTATTACAATAGAGAGATGGAAATTAGAAAATATGTAAGTGGTGACTTATGAATAAAAAGCAATTGCGGACTGCTATCGATTATTTCTTGGAGAATAATTTTCAAAGTCGTATCAAAGAACGCGGCTTACATTACTTTTACGATGGAAAAGTAACAAAACTGGACTTAGTTAATGACAAGCTTTCGGCCACGGTTACTGGAACAACATTATATGATGTTGAAGTAAATTTGGAAAACTTGTCTTTAAGCCATTGTACCTGTCCATATGAAAATATGTGTAAACATCTTGTAGCTGTTCTGATGGAACTAAAAAAGTTACTAGACGATGCCCCAAGACTGTCATTACAAGGTACTATGGACTATCACCTTAATGAACCCATTGCTGTTATGGAACGATTAAGAAACGACCTTACACCTTATATTGAGGAAGTTTATCATCTTCTTTCAAAAAGTGGTCATTTTAGTCATGAGCACACTAAAATGATTGTGAAACAATTTTATGAAGAACTTCAACAAAATGTTACGAACGAATCTCACCAATTTCAAATAATAGCGATGACTGTTCTTATGGATGAGTTATATAAAAAGGCGATTAACTACGAGACCTTTTATTTTAGGCAAAATCGTTTTTTAGCATTTTTTAATGAATTGTTTCACGCTAGCTACCCTGCTTTGAAACAAGAGGTAACAAATGGCTCTTCATTTACTAAGTGGTATACAACTTATCTTTTTAATCAATTACCACATATAGAAAGTGGTTCTCCTTATCAAAGTCTTATTTCAACATGGCTTCTCTGTGAAGAAAGAGAAGTCGTATTATTAAAACATGCCCAAATGCTCTTGAAAAAACCTTTAAGTAATCATTTCTTTTTAACAAAACTAGCTAGTCTTCTATGTCTACAAGCGAATGATGGAGCTCGATCAATTGCATTATTAAAAGAACTCAAAGATAAATTACACCATAGCGATTTAATTGATCATTTCTTGATCATGGAACAAAAAGATGATTTTGTCATGATGAAACATTGGTTCGAGTTATTTTTCCCAAAAGAAAAACCAAAACAAGGTACTGTTCTAGGAAAACTATATGAAGATATGCTTGTAGAAACGGGAACAGACGAAGAAAAGTTGACGATTGTTTGGAAGAATTGGCTTAATCAGCCATCTTTTCTAACATATAAATCAAGAATGAATAAAAGTAATGCCGAGGAAAAACAAAAGATTTTACAATACATCATACCAAAATTACAGGCCGACCTCTATCGATCGCAAACAGAGGCGACCTTCTATCAGATTGCTACACAAGAAGGTCTTTTTGAAGAAGCCCTTACATCGCTATTAACACACAAAAAGGAAACCAATATTATTACCCCTGAAATTGAAAAATTATTAAAGGTGGTTAAGAAGCAAAACCCAGTTTTACTTCTCCCCTTCTATCACCAACTTGTTGAAAGATTAGTTCAAAAAAAATCGAGAGTATATTACGAAGAAGCTGCTCTGTACATCAAACAATTGAAGGATATTTACGAAAAAATAAACAAACAGCAAACATACACTTCCTATGTTGTTGGCTTAAAACAGAGATTTAAAACTTATCGTGCGTTTATTCAGGAGCTGAAAAGAATTGATAAATAGTTACAATCCAAATCCAATTATTGTTCATGGTGGAATATTAAAAGAGAAATCCGGATATAGTTTATTTATTTGGGGAGAACAAAAAAAGCACAAAAAATACGTTGACATCGAACCTTTTAAATACCCATTTCTTTATTCTCCTTTTGAATTAAAACTATCGTTGTTTCGTAACCATGAAGCTTCTTTTTACGGCACGTTTTTAGATACAAAAGAATGTCAACTTCAAGTCCCTTTAAATAATCGCTTATTTTATAGTTTAGTCGGAAATGTACCTGTATATCACGTTCCATCAAGCCATGAAAATCATCAATTCCCGATTAGTGGTCTTGAGATATCTTTAAGCGATATGCATCTATATATCGCCACTTTAATCAAGTTAGAAAATACATCCGAATGGAAACTTGCTGATGATTTACAATTTATTCAACAGCTCATGAAAGCTCTCTTAGGCGAAATAAGTCTAGGTCAATTAATTCCAAATCAAAATGGAACTTGGGAAATACCGAATTTTCCATATCATGAATGGGAAGAAATTGCACCACCGTCTCTATTATCGTTAATTACAACAAATCATTCTTTCATAGATAAAGCAATTGAAAAGCCGTCGTTTATTGACTTTTGTAAACTGTTTGTCAATAACTATGTTACAGCTTTGCTAAAATTGGATGATACTGTTATCGCAACTTTTAAAGACTTGCAACAAACTCAATCCGCACCTATGAAAAAGCTGTTAGGTGGAATTACGAAAGAAGACCAAGCTTTTCACTCTGCAGAGGCACATCAGCAATTTTTAGAAAGCATTGGTGCCGTTGAAGTAGCACCTTTCAAACTGGGCATAAGAGTTGAAGAAGAAAAAGGCTCAGATCATTGGCAACTAACATTGTTCATTCAAGATCGAATTGACCACACACTGATGATTGATGTTGCTGACTTATTAATTGGAAATCATCCTTGGCGTGATAATCCAATCACTTTCTTTAAAGATGCCTTAATTAAGGTTAAAAACAGAGTTAAAGAATTCCAAAAGTTTTCTTTAACAACGCCATCAATCAATACTACGATTGATGAAGCATACGCGCTATTAACCGAAAACGATCGTACCTTTCGAGAATTAGGGATTACGATTCTTGTACCTAGTTGGTGGAATAAAAAAGAGGATGATTTTTCTGTAACGTTAACACAAAAGGAATTAACTGAAACAAGAGGAAGCGTTGAACCTTTATTAAACTGGCAAGCGATCGCTGACTTTGACTACTCCATTTCTGTTGGCGGAGTAACTGTTTCTGAACAAGAATTTCATGAACTTGTTAACCATAAACGCCCGATTGTGAAATTAAGAGGCAAATGGATTTTTTGGGACGTAACTACAGCAGAGCAAATCCAAACAAAAATAAAGGCTTATAAGAACAAGGAAAAACTGACGTATATGGACGCTTTTCAGCTTCAGCTTCATGACGAAAAAGTGGAAAATATCCGCTGGCAAGCACGTTGGAACCAAAAGATTAACACTTTACTAAAGCAACTAACTGTTCATTCTTGGCAAAGAGCATCTGTTCCTATTGAACTAAACGGATCTCTAAGAGCATATCAACACGACGGATACTCTTGGCTTTTAAACATGAGGAAAATAGGCTTCGGAGCCTGCCTTGCTGATGATATGGGCTTAGGAAAAACAATCCAAACGATTACCTACCTGTTGGCAGTTAAAGAAGCTCATGAAAACAGCCTTAAACACCCTTTTCTACTCATATGTCCTACTTCGTTAATAGGGAACTGGGAACACGAATTAAATCTTTTTGCTCCGAGTCTAAAAGTATATGTCCATCACGGACAACACCGTTCTATCGAAGAAGACTTAAATAACTCTCTAGAAAATATAGACATCGTCATTACGTCCTATGCACTAGCTGTTAGAGACGAAAAGATTTGGACAACAAGGAAGTGGGAGGTATTAATCCTAGATGAGGCACAACATGTTAAAAATGTGGAAACAAAGCAAAGAAGAAGTATTAAAGAAATCGATGCTGTCCACCGAATTGCCTTAACAGGAACTCCGATTGAAAATCGATTAAAAGAGCTTTGGTCTATTATCGATTTGCTGAATGATCATTTTCTTGGATCATATCAACAGTTCTCTAAAGTTTTTATTAAGGAAATTGAAGGTGCTGAACAAAACAAGGAAAAGCTTAACGAATTACGTTCATTGATTTCACCATTTTTACTTAGACGTACAAAACAGGATAAAGATATCCATTTACAACTTCCGAGTAAAAAAGAAATTATTCATCGTGTTGGCTTAACTGTTGAACAAGCAAGTTTGTACCAAGCAGTTATTAATGATCTATTTGAAAAGGTTGATACTGTTTCTGAAATGAAACGTAGAGCATTAATCTTAAGTAGCTTAACGAAACTTAAACAGATCTGTAACCACCCAGTACATTATTTAAAAGATCGTGGCACTCTTGAAGATCGCTCAGAAAAATGGGAAGAACTCATGTTACTTTGTGATACGATTGCTTCTAATCAGGAAAAGTCGCTCATTTTTAGCCAATACAAAGAAATGGGAGCTATTATTCAAAAGGGCTTAGAGGAAAAGCATAACAGGCCAATTCCATTTTTACATGGAAGCTTACAGAGGCAAAAACGAGAAGAACTTATTTCTGATTTCATGACTGGAGATGCCCCGTTTTTTATCCTTTCCTTAAAGGCCGGTGGTGTTGGTTTAAATTTAACTGCAGCTACTCACGTAATCCACTATGATCGTTGGTGGAATCCGGCCGTAGAAAATCAAGCGACTGACAGAGCTTATCGTATCGGTCAAACCGAGGATGTTACTGTCCATAAGCTTTTAACCAAAGGAACGTTAGAAGAAAAAATTCACCAAATGCTTGAGAAGAAACAAGCTCTTTCTGATCAAATCTTAAATGCTAACGAAAATAAACTGTCGGAACTAACTACAAATGAATTAGAGGAATTTTTAAAATTACGTATCACTAATTTATCGTAAGAAAAAATCCTTAGCGACTGTCTCGAGATAGTTGATGACCTTTTCCATGAGGAAGTATTTTTTGATTTTATAAAAGGAGCTGCCTATGTCAGAAGATAAATTACCTGAACCATTTAATCATTATTGGAAAATGAGCAAAAAGCCTCCAAAAGTCGATACTCCACCTCTTCAGAAGAATCATTTAAGTAAGGAGTGGAACTCATTTATAGAAGCTGTCAGCAATCGCGTGAAGAAAGATATAGAAAAAGAAAAGTAGGTGGGGCAAAAACAACCCACCTACTCTTTAATCTGAATCGTTTTTTCAATTTTGAACTGCTCACGATCAACACTTTCACCGTTAATAGACATGATCTGAAGTTCACCTGTAACTGTATAAAGTCCTGGCGTTGCTTCCTCCCACTCATCTCTCCAAACCAATGTCTCGCTCGGTGCAATTTCCCTCATCACAAGCGCCATCGTAAACATCTTACCATCACTATACCTATAAACCTCTTGATTATCTTGATTTCTAACGATAATCTCAAATTGTTGTCCCGATGGAAATTGTATAAATGTTTTCTCATCTCCTTCATTTGTTAATGAAAGTTCAAATCTCATTCTATCCCCCACTTCCTCGATATTAAAAGTAGCTTTTACACCTGTAGCGTCATCATCATAATTTATGCTTTCAATTTCCGTCCCACAACCAAGAATGAATAAAAAAAACGCAAACATAATAGAAACTACTTTTAACAACAACCTCACCCCACAAAAATCAATTTACCTTAATCCATAGACAAATCTTCAATACTAATTATCTTTTCTAAATAACCCATAAATCCCTGCTGTTTCTATAATATTGGTAAAGGCTTTTTCATCAACTTTAGCAATAATTTGCTTTAAGCTATATAGTTCATATCTGGTAATAACGATCATTAGCATTTCTTTGTCTTCCTTTGAATAGCCACCTTTAGCAGGAATTCGTGTTATTCCTCTCGTAAGTTGTTCATGGATTGCCTTTTGTAAATCATCAGGTTTTTTAGTTACAATCATTGCTGTTAATTTCACATGACGAGTATGAATGGCATCTATGATTCTTGAACCTACATATAGTGTAACAAGTGTATATAAAGCTTTTTCCCAATCAAATAATAGTCCCGCTGTTAATACGATAATGCTATTAATAACGAAAAAGTATGTACCAAGTGGCCGTTCACTATATCTCGCTAAAACTAAAGCGATGATATCGACGCCCCCAGTAGAAGAGCCATACTTTAATATTACCCCAGCCCCAATCGCCATAATAACCCCACCAAATACAGAATTTAATAAAATATCCTCTGAAATTTTGATGACTGGAATAACTTCAAGAAAAAAGGTAGAGATGGCTACGTTTATAAAGCTAAAAACAGTGAACCGTTTACCGATTTTTCTCCAGCCAAGGATAGCAACTGGTATATTTAAGATAAACAAAGATATCCCTGTAGAGATTGGGGTTAATGTTGCCAAAATTTGAGCAATTCCCGTAAATCCACTTGCAAATACATTTGCAGGGATGAGAAAAAAGTTTAGTGAAATGGCTAATAATAAACAGCCAAATATATAAATGATTATATTTTTTAAAGTTTCCACGAATCAATTCCCCTTTCTTTTTTACTATTCCCTAAAACACAAAAGCCCGAACATTTATGCTCGAACTTTTCATAAAAATGTACAATTCTCAAGCTCTTTGTTTATTATTTTCTGTATACATACAAACCGTCGACGAGGAAAACAATATAGAGAAGAAAAGATTGAAAGGAGATTACTATGCCTCATACTAAAGATGACGACAAGAAGAAACAAGATCATAATGCCCAACGCCAGCAAAAAAACGTTCTAAAGGAAAAAAATGCTGAGGAACGTGGCGAAAGGCAATATTCGAAGAAAACAAATCACTTATAAGAAACACTGGGCTGACTTTAAGTTAGCCTCTTTTTAATGATAACTGCTCAACAGCTAATTTTTAATCCTCCCAATCCTCCCTGTCTTCAAGCCATCCAAAAAGATGAAACATTCATCAATGCCTCGCCAAAAAGTAAGGTCAATTATTTTCCGTAGTGGGTTCAGATTTTTGAATCGTTGAATATATGTTAAAATACAAAATAAGCATAAATTCCAACCACGTAAAAGAGATGTTTCAACTCCAAATCGAAGACACCATTTATTAATCCACCAAATTTTATTTGATTGAACATTGAGAGGAGTAGTTTATGCAAAATATTAAGGACACAATCAAGGAAGTTGTTTATGCGGTTATTCCAATTACATTAGTTGTCATCATTCTTCAATTTACGATCATTTGGTTACCGCTTGAAATGTTTTTTCAATTTCTAATCGGGGTTGCCATGGTAAGTCTAGGTCTTATTCTTTTTCTTTTAGGTGTACATATTGGCCTTCTTCCTGTTGGTGAAATGATTGGATCAGCTCTCCCAAAAACGAACAAATTGTGGATGATTTTGTTTTTTGGATTTCTCCTCGGCTTTGTTGTAACAGTTGCTGAGCCTGACGTGAGAGTTTTAGCAAATCAAATTGACCTCGTGTCAAATGGGGAAATTTCTAGTAACATTCTCATCTATTCCGTTGCTCTAGGCGTAGGAATTTTCGTTACATTTGCTTTGTTACGAATTATTTTTAACATTAAGATTACCCATTTACTTATGGGTGGATATGGATTAGCATTTTTATTAGCTGCATTTACTCCCGCCAATTTTATTCCTATTTCATTTGATGCAGGTGGTGTAACAACTGGTCCAATGACGGTTCCATTTATCTTGGCATTAGGAGTCGGGGTTGCTTCTGTACTAAAAGGAAAAGCAACAGCTAGTGACAGTTTTGGGCTCGTAGCCTTAGCTTCAATAGGTCCAATCTTAGCTGTCTTAATTTTAGGGGTGATTTACGGATGACAATAAACGTATTTAAAGGATTCGGTCATATTTTACTTGAAGTAACATTTGCGTTACTTCCATTAGTCATCTTTTTTCTAATCTTTCAATTTTTCTTTTTAAAGCTAGAACGGAAAAAATTGATTAACATAGGGAAGGGGCTAGTGTTATCCTTTTTAGGACTAGCTTTCTTTTTACAGGGAGTCCATGTTGGTTTTTTCCCGGTGGGCGAAATGATTGGCGAAAAGTTAGGTAGTTTATCATATAATTGGGTACTAATTCCAATTGGATTTATTTTAGGGTTTGTAGCTACATTCGCCGAGCCTGCAGTTAGAATATTAAATCATGAAGTTGAAAAAGTTTCTGGTGGTTCGATTTCTCAAAATGTAATGCTGTACACCCTTTCTATCGGGGTAGCATTTTCAATCGCCATATCAATGCTTAGGATTTTAGTAGGTATCCCATTATGGTATTTTATTATTCCAGGATATCTGATTGCAATGGTGTTAATGTATTTTTCATCAAAAAGGTTTACTGCCATCGCCTTTGATTCTGGTGGAGTAGCTACCGGACCAATGACGGTTACATTTATTTTAGCGATAGCAGTTGGTGTTGCATCTGCTATCGAAGGAAGAGATCCTCTTTTAGACGGATTTGGTATGATTGCATTAGTCGCCTTATCCCCAATCATCTCTGTTCTCATATTAGGTTTATTATTTGAAGGAAAGGGGCGAGAACGTAGCAATGAACATCGTAAACAAGGAGCATAAGCTCATCATTACAATTGTCAAGAAGGGCCAAGCAAAGAAAGCCGTAAAAGCCTCGAAGCTAGCTGGAGCTGAAGGTGGAACAATACTACTTGGGCGAGGAATGGGGATTCATGAGAATAAATCGTTTTTAGGGATTCCGATTATTCCAGAAAAAGAAATAATCTTAACCCTTGTCACTACTGAATTTAGTAGCAAGGTTCTCTCAGCAATCGAAGAAGAAGCGAAGCTTTCTTGTCCTAGGACAGGGTTAGCCATGGTAATTAATACGAAGGCAATCACAGGAATTGCTCATTTACTTGGGATAAATTTTGATTCAAATGAACGGACGGAGGGTAAAACCGAAATGGAAAAGCAAGCAGTACTATACGATCTCATTGTTACGATAGTGAATAAAGGAGACTCTGACCACGTTGTTGAAGCTTCGAAAAAGGGTGGTGCTGAAGGTGGGACGATTATTACAGGTCGTGGAACAGGAATTCACGAACAGGCTAAATTATTTAATATTCTTATTGAGCCCGAAAAAGACATCGTTTTAACATTGATTGATCGAACGAAAACGTCAGATGTATTAAAACAGATTGACGAAGATGCAGGGCTTAACCAACCTGGGAAAGGAATTGCCTTCGTTCTAGAAGTTGAGAAAACGATTGGTATCAATCATATCCTAAATAAAATGGTAAATGACGAATTTGAAGCTTTTAACGACTAAAAACCAAAACGCTTCGCTTATACTAGGAGGTAGGTTTATAGAACAAGACACCCTTTTGAAAATAAGCGGTGTCTTGTTGTGTGAATTATTTGGTACTATAATAATTGAGTAAGCAGAAATTTCCCTAATTACTCATATAATTTCGAGATATCTGTGACCACATTTTCTAAACCTGTACGAACTTCATCATCCCATGTCAACATTCCACCATAGAAGTTATGAGCATCCTTAATGCCATTTTCGATTAAGAAACGGGCAACATGATGACTTCTATTTCCACTACGGCAAACAAAAATATATTCTTTATCTTGCTTCAAGTCAGAAAGGACATTAGGGATATTTTGCATGGGGATAAGTGGTATCCCTGGTATATGAAATTCATCATATTCCTCCCTTTCCCTTACATCTATGACTACGATGTTCTCTTGTTTCGTTTTTAAAATTTTTTTAAGCTCGTTTACCTCGATTTGTTTTACACCTTCATGGATAAAAGCCATTATTTTGTACCCCACTTTCAAATCATTAACTAAGTTAACTTTACATAAGAGGAAAAGGAAATACAAGAAATCTAACTTCTACTTAGATAAGTTCTTTGCAATATGGTAAAGCTTATAATCAAATTGAGCTTTTTTACTTAATACTTCTTTTATAGGGTGATAAGTAATTTGGTTGCCCTCAATCCCTATCGCCACACCTGATATACCTTTTTCAATACACTCAACAACTTTATCTCCCATTCTACTCGTGAAAATTCGATCAAATGACGAGGGGCTACCGCCGCGTTGTACATAGCCTAACTTTGTACTCCTAGCTTCGAGTCCAGTCCTTTTTTCGATTTCTGTAGCTACATCCTCGCCACTAGCAGCACCTTCGGCAACGACAATAATCCCATGTTTTTTCCCTCTATTAAATCCTTCGAGAATGATATTGCATACTTCTTCTAGTTCCCACGGAACCTCTGGAACAATAATGGCGTCAGCCCCGCTTGCAACGCCAGCATGCAAGGCGATATTTCCTGAGCCTCTTCCCATAACTTCAATAATACTTGTTCTTTCATGACTAGTTGAGGTATCACGAACATTATTAATAAGACTCACAACAAGGTTAACTGTCGTATCAAAACCAATCGTATAATCAGTATAAGCAATATCATTATCGATCGTGCCAGGCAAACAATATGTAGAGATCCCTTTTTCAAACAATGCTAATGCACCCTGATAGCTACCATCACCACCGATGACTACTAAATGATCTATATTGGCTTCCTTTAATTTTTGAATAGCTCTTTTTTGTCCACTAGTCTCTTTGAATTCAAGGGATCTCGCTGACTGTAAAAATGTTCCGCCCCGGTGTAAAATATCCCCCACGTCTCTTAAATCTAATGGTATAAATAAACCCTCCATTAAACCTTGATATCCTTTTGTAACACCATAGACTTTATGCCCTTTGACAATCGCAGTCCTTGTTATAGCCCGAATCGCACTATTCATTCCTTGACTATCGCCACCTGAAGTTAAAATTGCAATATTCACTAGAGAACCTCCTCTTGTTTTCATCCACTATTAATATTCACTATTAAAAGAAATTAAAAACCTGCCCATACTATTTAAAGTGAAAACGAAAAAGGTTGTCCCAAAAAGCTCTCACTTATAGGACAACCTTATTTTAGTTATTCAATAGTGTTTCTTAATTTATATAAACGATACGTATGACTGACGACAACTTTACATACAGCGTATGTTGGAACTGCTAATAACATCCCGATAATTCCTGCAAATCTTCCTGCTACAATTAATAATAAAATAATTGTAAGCGGGTGGACAGCAAGTTTTTTCCCCATAATTTGTGGCGAAATAAAGTTACTTTCAAACTGTTGAACAACTAGGATGACAATTAATACTTTGGCAATCATAAATGGTGAATGGATAATTGCTACGATAAGGGCTGGAACTGTCCCAATCCATGGGCCGACAAATGGAATGACATTTGTAAACATTGCAATTAACGCAAGGATTAACGAGTATTCAATACCGATAATCAAAAATCCAGCGTACATAAGTATACCAACACATAGACTAACAAGAATTTGTCCTTGGATATAGGAACTTAATTTAACATCCATATCATTAAGGATTTTTCTTCCTTCAATCCTTTGTTTTTCAGGTAACAGCTTAAGTACTTGAATTGGCGCTTTCTCTCCTTCTTTTAACATGTAAAAGAGAATAAAAGGAATAATGATAAAAATAATAATCAAGTTCGTAACAAAGGCAATTAGCCCTGTAATATTTGTACTAATAATGTTAAAGGCTTGATTAATATATTGAGTCATATTTTCTGAAATTTTATTTAAAGATAATGTCTCGGTTGCTTGAAAACGATTAAACCATTCATTTTCCTGCAACTGAACAATAATCGCTCTAATTTCGTTAATTAAGTATGGAAAATTATCAACTAAGCTATTTACCTGTCTCTGGAGTATCGGTCCAACTAATAATACTAAGATTGTTATTACACCAATGACCGACAAATAAATAGAGATGATCGCTAATGTCTTAGGTACTTTTTGTTGATCTAAAAAATTAACAATTGGTCGAAATAAATAGTATAAAACTCCTGCTAAAAGAAAAGGGAAAAATAATGTTTCAACAAAAACAACGATCGGTCGAAAAATAAATTGAACAAGTGTTCCTAAATATAAAATCAAAAATAACATAATAACCGCTAATCCAATACGAAACCACTTATATTGTGACAATAACTACACCTGCCTAAAGGAATATAATAATTTATTATATCACAAAAAATCTAATATTTTTACAATTTTGGCTAATATTAGTTGCGTTTGTTAATGAAAAATGAAAAAGATGACAAGTTACTGTCATCCTTTTTCCTAACTGTTTTGAAAAACAACCTTTTTACACGTTTGTCGCTTTACTAATTTATGTGGAATAATAACATTTTTAGGTTCTAAAGAAGGCTGTTTAATTTTTTCAATGACTAAGTTTGTTGCTTCAAAGCCTAAACCAAATATATTAATATCCACAGTAGACATTGGTGGCGATGAAAGCTCAGAGATGAGGACATTGTTAAAGCTCACAATTGAAATATCATCAGGAACTCTAATGCCCATTTCACTTAACATTCTCATCACACCAAACGTCATAATATCATCGGAAACAACGAGTGCAGTAGGTGGTTGCGTTAAACTCATTAGCTGAATGATCGCATCCTGACCACCTTCCTGTAACTCTTGTTGAAAAACAACATACTCATCGTTCAGTGGAAGGTTTGCATTTTGTAGGGCTTGTTCATAGCCCTTTTTATGGTCAACTGTTACAACGAAATCTAGTTCCCCACCGATAAAAGCAATATGATGGTGACCAAGTAAAAGTAAATACTCCGTTACTGTTTTTGCTGCTTTATAATTATCATTATTTACATAGGTTATTCCTTGATAATCACCATATGGACGCCCAATAAGGACGAAAGGGAAATTTTGTTGTTGAAGATAGGGCATGATTCGGTCATTAATTCTTGAATATAACAAGATGATCCCGTCAACTCTTCCACCTTGGACCATATGAACAACTTCTTCGAAAATTTCATCTTCGGTTTGTCCGGTCGATAAATACAAACCAAAGCCTTCTTGATGCGCTTTTGTACTAATTCCCCTCATGACCTCAGGGAAAAACGGGTTTTGAAACGCTTTATTTGCGGAACTAGGCATGACTATTCCAATTGTATTTGTACTTTTATTTGCTAAACTTCTCGCATTAAAATTAGGATGATAGCCTAGTTTTTCCATTGCCTCCCGTACTTTATCTTTTGTTTTTTGACTAATTCTAGGGCTATTAGCAATTACTCGAGATACTGTGGAAGGCGCAACATTTGCTAGCTTTGCAACATCCTTAATTGTTACCGCCATAGTTACTCCTCATTTCTTGCAACTTTTTTATCTATTTTTAGTTTAGCTATTATTACGATGCTTAACAATGTATTTTTTTATCTATCAATGGTAAATGTTAAACTTTTTTTCAATTTATTGTAATTCTTTTGTGAATGATCAACTTCCTCACCATTTATAATGATATCTAAATCGTCTTCGCAATGGTGTAAGACGAAAGTCTCCTTTATCCAAGTCGGATCATAACTACCATTTGATTCCTTTAAAGAAATCGAAATTAAGTTATTTTCTCTCTCACACGTAATTTCCTGTTCAAATGTCGCTCCGTTTTCATAGCCAAAAGTAGTTCCATCATCTTCATATAATCGATAAGAAGCAGCGTTCTTTTCCCCAAGATATATGTGATAGGTTAGCTCAGTCTCTGGAATAGCTGTCGATTGTTTAACAGTGCCATGGGGTATGATCGATCCTTCTTTAATAAAAATTGGTAAAATGTCTAGTGGTGCTTCAACTAGATGATGCTTATTTCCAACTAGAACTTCTTCTGTCCAGTAATTAATCCAACGACCTTCTGGAAAATAAACAACACGGTGACTCGTCGTTGGTGTCATGATTGGAGCAACAAGCACATTATCGCCAATCATAAATTGATCAGAGAGATTAACTGTATTTTCATCAGTAGGATACTCTAAAACGAGTGGTCTCATGACCGGTACACCTGTTTGATTCGCTTCTCGGAATAACGTATATAAATGTGGCATCCAAACATAGCGCTGTTCAATATATTTCTTTGTTAATTTCTCAACATTTTCGCCAAAGGACCATGGTTCTTGACGAACGGTATTAATCGCACTATGATTTCGGAAATATGGAGTGAATGTTCCAAATTGAGTCCAACGAACTAGCAATTCTCCAGAACTATCATGTGCAAAACCACCGACGTCAGGTCCACAAAAAGCAACCCCTGACATTCCCAAATTCATACACATTGGCAATGCCAATTGCAAATGCTCCCAAAAGCTACGATTGTCCCCTGTCCAAACTGAAGCATATCTCTGTACACCAGCATAACCAGCTCGCGTTAGTAAGAATGTTCGCTTTCCATTTAACTGCTTTTTCATTCCTTCATAAGTTGCTTCACCCATTAAGAAACCATATACGTTATGAAGCTGCCGATGTGTTTTAGGGTCACCATCATTTTCGTGCATAACTTTTACATCCATCGTTTTTGTGTCATTAAAAATAGCTGGCTCATTCATATCGTTCCATATACCTTCAATTCCTAAATCGGTATAATATTTATGCTTTTCACCCCACCATTTTCGTGCTTTTGTACTTGTAAAGTCAGGGAAAGCGCTATTGCCAGGCCAAACGTCGCCAAAGTATATATTTCCTTCAACATATTTACAAAAGTGACTTTCACGAACACCTTCTTGATAAATATCGTATTCAGGATCCTCTTTTACCCCAGGATCGACAATGGGTACAATTTTCATTCCAACTTTTTTTAAGTCTTCAATTAAACCTTTCGGATCGGGAAAGCGGTCTCGATCAAATGTGAATACACGATAGCCATCCATATAATGAATATCCAAATAAATCGCATCAACTGGTATTTCCTTCTTTAGAAAATCATTTACTAACTGCCTAACTTCTTCATCTGTTTCATAACTATAGCGCGATTGATGGTAACCTAAAGCCCATTTAGGCGGAATTGGCATCGTTCCAGTCAATTGTGTGTATTGTCCTAACACATCTTTCATTGTAGGACCAGTAAACACATAATAATCCATTTGCCCACTTTCAGCTTTAAATGAGTACGTATTACTTTCTGACTTTAGATCAAAATGACTTTTCCCAGTATTATCAAAGAAAACACCATGAGCATGACCATCTCTTAGTGTGATAAAAAAAGGAATTGATTGATAAAGAGCGTCTGTCTCTGGATTATGTGGTGCATAAACGTCTGTATTCCACATTTCCATCTTTTCACCACGTTTATCAAGAAAACCCGTTTTTTCACCAAATCCATAGAAATGATCGTTGTCCTCCATCTTTTTAAAACAAATGACTTCACCATTCTCATTAAATGCCAACCCTTTATTAATTTCTTGAATAATTGTTTTACCACTGCTGTCAGTTACCGTGAGCCGAAATGGCGTTTTCATCACATTGACAATTAATTCTGTTGTTTTGATTTGAACGACATTCTCATTATCGCTAACTATCGGCGTGACTCTCAAACGTTCTTCGACCACTGCAAAACTTGTTGTTAAGGTCGGTTCATGTTTCGGATTCATTGTAACTCGAACGGTTCGATTGCTATGAAATAATATTCTTACATAGCCATTTTCAGTTTTAAAATTTACCATACCTTCATTAACTTTGTATGACGTTACTGCACCTATATCCTTAAGATTTTCACCTACTAGTTGCTTTTTCGTACCTGGATGTATCGCAAAGCTCGTATCTTGCATCCTTTTTCCTCCTAAAACAGTAAAGATATTTCTCCTAGTTTTTGATAAGAATAGAAAAAGATACGGATTAAGGAAAACTTGCAAGCCTCCTTAGCCGTACCTTTTAGTCCACGAATGGAATGATTATCCTTTTGTTGCACCAGAGGTTAAGCCAGAAACTAAATATCGTTGTAACGCTAAGAAAATAAGCGCAATTGGAATTGCAACTAGCATTGCTCCAGCGGCGAACCTTGTAAAGTTATTAGCGAATTGATCATTTACGAAATTGAACAATCCTAATGCAAGGGTAAATTTATCCGGACTTCTTAAGATAATTCTTGGAAGAATAAAGTCCATAAATGGTCCCATAAAATTAAAGAGCGCAACAACTGCTAAAATCGGTTTTGCTAGTGGTAGCATGATTTGGAAAAAGATCCTAAAATGCCCCGCTCCATCAATTTTTGCACTCTCATCAAGCTCCCTTGGGATCGTATCAAAATAACCTTTAACTAAGAAAGCATTCATTGGAATTGAACCACCTACGTAAATTAGGATTAAACCTAGTAGATTGTCAAGTAAACCAACAATATTTAGGATGATGTATAAAGCAACCATCGCCATTAAACCAGGGAACATTTGCAGTAATAAAAACGTGTATAAACCGTTTTTACGCCCTGTAAAGCGGTACCTTGAAAATGCATATGCAACAAGAGATACGAAAAACGTCGATGCAATTGATGTAGTAAAGGCAACAATAAGTGTATTCTTGTACCAAGTGACATAGTTACTTCTCGGATCAAAGAACAACCATTCATAATGCACAAACGACCAATTATCTGGGATCATCTTTGCTCCATAAAGGCTCGTTCCAGGGTTTAAAGAAAGACCAAACGCCCATAGCAGTGGATAAAATATAACCACAAACATTACCGCGATTATTGCGTATATCGCAGTTAATTCAACAATATTTTTTGTCTTTTTTGTCATAGCCATTAGTAATTACCCTCCTCTTTAAAGGACTTTGTTTTTCTGAATTGGAAGAAGGCAAATGTTGCAACAATTAAACCTAGGATAATTGAGATCGCAGCAGCCATATTAAAGTTGCTTGTCTCGAATGTTAATTTGTAAACCCAGGAAATTAAAATATCTGTTCCACCGGCGTTTTGACCACGTACTGCCGGTCCACCCTGATTGAATAAGTAGATAATATTAAAGTTATTAAAGTTACCAGCATACTGCATGATTAAAAGTGGTGCTGTAGCGAACATTAAGTGTGGAAACGTAATGTTGCTAAACTTCTGCCAACGGTTTGCGCCATCAATGTCAGCTGCTTCATACCAATCAGAAGAGATACTTTGTAGTACTCCAGTAAACAAAGCAAAGACGAATGGGAAACCTAACCAAGTTTGAATTGCGATTAGTGCAGTTTTCGTCCAGAACGGATCTGTTAACCAAGGAATAGCTGTACCAAACAATGGAATAATGATTTCTCTATTAATTGCTCCGAAATTATCATTAAACAAAGCTGTAAAAATAATAATGGTAACGAAAGCAGGTACTGCCCAAGGTAAAATTAAAACTGTACGAATAAGTCGTTTAAACTTTACTCGTGGATCGTTTACTAATACTGCTAAAAACATTGCTAAGCCAATTTGCAACGTTGTCGCAACGGCTGTCCAAATGACTGTCCATGAAAGAACAGTAAAGAACGTTTTACGCCAAAGATCCAATGTTACTAGAGCTTTAAAGTTATCAAAGCCAACCCAACTTAATAAGTTTTTAGGTGGTGCATTATATAAACTGTAGTTTGTAAAAGCAATAAACACCATGTAAAGTAATGGGAAAATTACGACGAAAATTAATAAGAAAAGACCTGGTGTAATAAGTAAATAAGGGAATGATCTATCCCAAGCATCACGGAACGCCTCTCTCATTGATGGGATCGTCCAACCTTCTTGTATTCTCTTTGCGTCCTTACGTGCATCAATGATGTTTCCAACATAGAACGTTAAAGCAAAGACAGTCAAAATAAGTGAAATAATACCCCGACTTAATAAAACCCTTGAGTCATCTATACGGGGAGTTTCCCCTAATGTAACCAATCCCCAATAACCGTGTGTTACAAAGTCATAAAAGGCAATTATGAAAGCAGCAAAGAGAATAAAAAGGATTGAACCTTTAATGTATCTTCGGTTATATAGCTGACCTATTCCAGGTACAATTGATAACAGGGTAGCTAAAGTCGGATTATGACTATTAGACTTTTTACTTGTTTGATTTTGCTGTGCGTTTTTTGACGACATGTCAGCTTCCTCCTGCTTGAATAAGTTGGGCGAAAAAGGTATCCCTTTCCCGCCCTTGATGATTATTAATTAGTTACCAGCAGTTAGTGCAATTTGTTCTTTAATTTGTTCTACTGCTTCTTCTAATACTTCAGCTACATTTTCACCAGCTGAAATGAATTGTAGTGCGTCGCCCATTGGAGTCCAAACTTGGGACATTTCTGCTACGTTTGGCATTGGCTCAGCAAATTCAGCTTGAGCTAAGATACCATTTCTTAATTCATCATCAATTGTTACGTCAGTACGTGCAGGGATTTCACCAGCAACGTTGAAGTAATGTTCGCCGTTAGTAGCGTTTGTGATAAACAATGCTAAATCAGTTGCCCAATATTTGTGGTCACTGTATTCAGATACGAACCAACCTTTAACTCCTGAGAAAGAGCTTAAGTTTTTGCCATCAATTTTTGGTAATGTAGTAACCTTTAATTTGTCACCTAAGTCAGCAACATAGTCAGGAATACTCCAAGGACCAGTAACAACAGCTCCTACTTTACCATCACGGAATAAACCATTCATTACGTCACCACTGATTCCTTGAGGAATTAAGCCATCAGTGAACCAAGATTGAATTAATTCTCCACCTTGAACTGCACCTGCATTACCTAAGCCGATATCTTCGATGTCATATCCACCTTCAGCATCACGACCAAATACGTAACCACCAGGACCAGCTAAGAATGGGTATGTGAAATAGAAGTTTGTTGCTTCCATTAAGAAACCATACTCATCTTTTGATGCATCTGTTAATTCTTTTGCAATTGCAAGAAGGTCATCCATTGTTTCTGGAGCTTCTGGAATTAAATCAGTGTTGTAAAATAATCCATAAGTTTCGATTACAGCAGGAATACCATATTGAGTTCCTTCAAAGCTAAGTGCTTGAACAGCTCCTTCTGGGTATCCAGCTAATTGCTCTTCAGTTACTTCTAACTCAGCTGCAAGACCTTGCAAGAAGATCGATCCCATTCTGTCATGTGGATGGAAGAATAAATCTGGACCAAGACCAGCAGGACCATCTAAAGAAAGAGCATCAACTTGATCTAACATAGAGAAAGGAGTGATATTAACTGTAATCCCTCTTTCTTCTTCATACTTAGCAGCAATGTCTTTGTATGCTTGTAATTGCATTTCTTCGTCATTTACCCACATTGTTAAGCTGTCAGGCTTAGCAGGCTCATCTGTTGCTGGTTCTTCTTCTGTTGCCGGTGTTTCTGCTGCTGGTGTTTCTGGAGCAGGCTCTTTAGTCTCTTCCTTACCACCACAAGCTGCTAATGCTAAAGTAAGCATTAACATTAAAACTAGCGTAAGTAATGTTGATTTTTTAAACATTTTCTTTTTCCCCCTTTAATTTTGTAAGGATTTTAAGTATGTGAAATGAACGGCTTACTAATTTGTCATTACTAAACGATCCACCTCCACAAAATTTGTAGCATAGCATTAATTTGTGACAAATTAATTTTCCTATACTCATTTTTTTGAGGTTTATCATTTAAAACTAGAGCATTAAGTATTTCTTTTTTGATGCTAAGACAATTATGTAAGGCGTTTCATTTTACATCAAACAATAAAGACAAACGGTTGCGCAATCTTTCAAAAAATTAATGCAAGCTAGTTAAACCCTATGAAATCGCTTGCATTGCTTATCTTTAATTTTATTATACTATGCCCATTTTAGATTACAAGCATTTTTTCTTAACTAAGTTAATTTTTTCTTTACTGTTGTCACCGATTTTTCAATAATGCGATCGTTAGCATTAAATCATTAGCAGTCGCTTGGAGTTTTTGAACTAAAACATCCATTTCATTTGTATTTACATCTTGTATCGAGATATCTTGCAAAATAGATTCAGTCTGACTAGATAATGTCGACGTCGTTTCTGCAAGCTCACAAATTGAGTGTGCTACTTCATTTATTCCACCAGAAATCCCTTCAATTGCACTTGTTATTTCAACATTTTGTTTATTCAAGTTTTGAGAGTCTGTTGAAATACCATTAAAGGTGATTGTAATAGAATTCGCCACTTTTTCGGCTTCAGAAAAGAGCTGGTGAAATGCTTGGAACTTTTGAGCAACATTACTAGTATCTTCCTGGATTAATTGAATGACATTTTTCGTTCTTTCCGAGAATTCATTTGTTTGGGTTGATAGCTTTCTAATTTCATTAGCAACTACAGCAAAACCTTTTCCTTTTTCTCCAGCACGAGCAGCTTCGATCGAGGCATTTAGTGCTAATAAATTTGTTTGACTTGTTATTTCATCAATGCCTGATAGAAAATTAGAAATATGGTCTAGCCTATCGACAACCGTATTCACAATTGGAATAAGGGCTTCCATTTCTTCAGATACTTCATTTACTGATTCGTTTAACTTAGAAACGATTTGCATGCCATCGTTTGCATCTTGATTCATTTTCCCCATGTTAGTTTGGATGATTTCTGCCGCTACAGTAATTTCATCCGAACTTGCGGAAACTTCTTCGGTTACAGATGAAATCGAATTTGTATGATCAACTTGTCCTGTGACCTGTGTATGAATATCGCTTATAAAATTTTTAATATTTGTTGATGCTGTTACATTGCTTTGGGAGTAGACCATTAATTCTTTTGTCGAATTCAATACTTGGTCTGCGATTTCAACGTTCTTTTCGATCGTGTTATGAATATTTGTACCTAATTCTACTAAACCTTGATCAATATATGAAAATTCATCTTGACGCTTCGTTTTACGGTGATATAAGTAATCGCCATTTTTATAGGCTTCAATTCTTTGAACAATCATGTTGACACCACTGCTGATATTTCTACCAAATAGGATTACTGATAAGATTGAAAATACAATTGTTATTAGAAGGCTAGTAAATAATGTCGCATTACTTTGATCTAAAGCTTGAAATAGTTGCTCCTCTGAAGCTAATTTTTCTTTATTAAAGTAAGGGATCATTCGCTCATTTACAATTTTAGTCGTTTGTTCATTTCTTGTGACGATTGGGGTTATTCTGTTTTTAATTCTCTCTATTTCCTCACCAACAAACATCTTCGAAAAGTATGTTTCGGCAATATCATTATAAGAAACGAGAGCTTCCTCTAACCTTATAAGATAATTATTTAACTCTTCATCTTCTTTAAAATATGGAGACATTTTTTCAAACTGTTCATTCGCTTCTAGTAATCTTTCATTAAGAATGTTCACATTCGCTTTCGAATAGCCCGTTGTTATTAATTGGTAATTGGTAATCGCAATTGAGCTCATTAAGTTAATATACAGATTATACTCTTCCTGGACGGAGTCAATTTTCTTTAACTCATTAAATTGTGTACTTACTTTAGCATTAAAAAAATAGATAAATCCACCAGAACCAACAATAACAAATGTTAAGAGAATGACTAATAAGAACAATTTATGTATTACTTTAAACGGACTTCGTCTTTGTTTCATTCTTTCTCCTCCTAAATATTACCTAGTGCAAACGCTTGCTTCCCCTCATTACTATTTTACTAGAAAAGAGTTGGAGTTCCAATATGTTTTTCGAAAAACATAAAAAAAGATCATATTTTGTCGTATATATTCCATTATTTACCTTTACGGTTTGTTGCTCTTCTATATTCAATTGGAGTTATCCCCTCTATCTTTTTGAAAAGCCTAGAAAAATACGTACGGTCGTGAATACCAACCTGTTTTGCAATCGATTCTAGTTTTTCATTTGTTGTAGAAAGAAGTTGCTTGGCTACCTGGAGTCGGTATGACGAAACATATTGCATGGGTGTTATGCCAATGGTCTTTTGCATGCAACGGGTAATATAGTCGGGATGAAAAAGTAGTTCTTTAGAAATATGATCCATTTTTAGGGTTTCTCGTTGATAATGTTGTTGAATGTAGGTAATCGCTTTTTTTGCCACCTGTTCAGCACTCGTAGGAATACTTATTGCATCCGATTGAAGTTGTAGGATCAAATCTTGAAAAATAATTTGCTCCTTCAAGCGAGCCAGGGGAGTATTAGTATCATTTAATGAAAGAAGTCTCCCTAATTCTTGGTATATAAATTCTTCGTTTGTAAATTTTCCGTGTTTTGGAATGTGCAACGTCTGTTTGGCTGGTTCTGTATAGGTTCGTTCTTGCTTTACAATCATTCCCCAGTAGATCTCATTGACTCTTTTCAATTCATAAGGTCTTTCAAGTGTAAAATGGAGCCAATAGTAATCAGTGTCTACCTCACATGGTTTAAAACTATAATGTTCTAGCCCTGGAGATAGAATTAAATAATTGCCTTTTTCGACATTGTAATTAAATCCACCTTCACACATAAAAATGGTTCCTGTTTTTACAATTAATAGATCAAAAACAGAAAACGTTCGTTTTATGTGCTTCCTTCCTGCTTTAAAACAATCCTCAGCGCCTGTTATATAAGTTGGAAACGGGGGTACGTCGAATGATATTGTATTCAAATTTTCCCACTCCTCAAAAGTCGTAAAAGTCCATTTTTTATCGTTATTATGTCTTTTAATACACTATAAAAACCTTTACAATTAGAATACTGTATATTTCGCTTTTGTCCAAATTTTTAATTATTTTTTTGTAAGGAGGAAGAACATTTTGAATAATTCAAAAGAAAAAAAAGCTGTTAAGTTAACACTCTTTGCGTTAACTTGGCCGATATTTATAGAGATCTTTTTGCACATGTTAATGGGGAACGCCGATACACTAATGCTTAGTCAATACGATGACAATGCGGTAGCCTCTGTAGGGGTTGCTAACCAACTTTTAAACCTCATTATTGTAATGTTCGGTTTTATTGCTACAGGTACTAGTATCTTAATCGCACAATATATTGGTGCAAAACAAAAACAAGAAGCAAATAAAATTTCGGTTGTATCGATCCTTGCTAATTTGTTCTTTGGTTTAGTGTTGAGCCTTGTTTTGTTTATATTCGCTCCAGCAATTTTAAATGCAATGAATCTACCCCCAGAATTAATGGAATCTTCTCTGCTATATTTGCGAATTGTTGGTGGCTTTGCGTTTATACAAGCATTAATTATGACAGTTGCCGCTATTGTTCGTAGCCACGGATTTACAAAAGATGCTATGTACGTAACGGTAGGTATGAATTTAATTAATGTTATTGGGAACTATTTCTTTATCTTTGGACCATTTGGGTTTCCGATCTTAGGCGTAACAGGGGTTGCTATTTCAACAACGGTGAGCCGTTTTATTGGATTAATTGCCATGTTTGCGATTTTACGATACCGCATTAAAGGCAACTTGCCTATCTCGTTTTTAAGAAAATTCCCAAAGCGAGAGATGAAAATGTTATTAAAAATAGGTATTCCATCTGCCGGAGAGCATTTATCGTATAACACCTCACAAGTGGCGATTACTTTCTTTATCGTCTCTATGGGAACTGTTGCATTAACAACAAAGGTCTATACGCAAAATTTAATGATGTTTATCTTGCTGTTCTCGATAGCTATCGGACAAGGAACACAAATTTTAATTGGTCAATACGTAGGTGCAGAAAAGTTGCACGAGGCTTATAAACGTTGTTTAAAAAGTTTAAAGATTGCCATTTTTGTTTCAATAGGTATGGCCCTTATTATTTATGTATTTAGTAAACCACTTCTTGGTATTTTTACTGATAATCCGGATATTATTACCCTTGGTAGTACTCTAATTTTATTAACGATCATTCTTGAACCAGGAAGGGCATTTAATCTTGTCGTGATTAATTCATTGCGTGCTGCGGGAGATGTTAAGTTCCCTGTTTATGTAGGGATTATGTCTATGTGGGGTATAGCTGTTACTTTATCTTATCTCCTTGGTGTTGTTTTTGGTTTAGGTTTAATTGGTGTTTGGATTGCCTTTATTGTTGATGAATGGCTTCGCGGTTTATTAATGCTTAAAAGATGGAAGTCAAAGAAATGGGAAACGATGTCCTTTGTAGATAATAAGACTGAGGCTTCATGATGCTGAATCGACTTCGATTCATGCATTGTTTTAAACCAACTTTATTCTAGGCTTAATACTAAATAGCAATTCCTTTATAAAGAGGCTGTTTTTAGAACAGCCTCTTTAAATGTCTAAACTAGGCGTTGTACTTTTAGTGATTTTTTTCCTTAAGCATAATAAAACCTAGTTAATTACCCCATTTTTAACCTAAATTGGATTCTATTTGCTATAATTAACTAGGACAAATTTTCACATAGAGGAGTTGGTCAAATGGCAATGCCTAAATATATCACTGATATTGATAAAATTAAGGGTATTCCAAAAGCTGAAAAAGAAAAGTTAAAAAAAATTACTGAAAAATATGTTTTTCGAGTTAATGACTATTATTTAAGTCTCATTGATTGGAATGATCCAAACGATCCAATTCGTAAACTTGTGATCCCAAACGAAGGGGAACTTGCCGAATACGGACGATGGGATGCGTCAGATGAGGATACAAACTATGTTGTTGCTGGATGTCAACATAAGTATGGAACAACTGCGTTACTAATTGTCTCTGAAGTTTGTGGGGCTTATTGTCGTTATTGTTTTAGAAAGCGGTTATTTCGAAATGATGTGAAAGAAGCAATGAGCGATGTCAATCCAGGTATCGAGTATATTTCCAAAACACCAGAGATTAATAATGTTTTACTTACAGGTGGAGATTCTTTAATTCTAGCCACAAAAAAGTTACAACAAATTATCGAACGACTACGCTCCATTGAACATGTTAAGATTATTCGTTTAGGCTCTAAGATGCCTGTTTTTAATCCAATGCGAATTTATGAAGATGAACATCTTCTTCAAGTCATTCGTCAATATTCTACACCTGAAAAACGAATTTACGTTATGGCCCACATTAATCATCCACGAGAAATTACTCCACAAGCAAGAAAAGGGTTCAAAGCTCTCCATGACGCTGGTGCAATTGTTGTAAATCAAACCCCTGTGTTAAAAGGAATAAATGACGATCCTAATGTTTTAGCTGAACTCCTAGATCGCTTAAGTTGGGCAGGTGTAACTCCTTATTACTTCTTTATAAATCGTCCTGTTGCAGGTAACAATGATTTCGTGTTAACACTAGAGGAAGCCTACAATATAGTTGAGAAGGCAAAAGCACGGACATCAGGTCTAGGCAAGCGTGTCCGCTTATCAATGAGTCATACGTCGGGTAAAATTGAAATACTAGCCATTGAAAATGGTAAAGCTTATTTAAAGTATCATCAATCTAGAGACAATCAATATGGCAAATTTATGATACTCGACTGTCCTAAACATGCCGCCTGGTTCGATGATCTTCCGGGTCATGAAGAACACTGGCAAAAACCAACTAAGCAATTGGAAACCGCCGTATCTGCTAATGAACTAATTATGGAAAAAGAACTCGAAAATGCCCTAGCAAATAACAAATAAAAAAATAAGATAGGACGCTTTTGAACAGCTCCTATCTTATTTTCTTTATTGCATTTTATTAATTTAGTTGATAAGTCTCTTCGGTTACTTCAATAACGTTTCTTTCACATTACTCAATTAGTACTTCGGATTCCAATTCATCTGTAACTCTTCTAAATCATCATCAAAATGCGCAAGACTTTGTTGCTGTCCCATATGCTGAGGCATCGTTCCTGATTGACCAATTCCCATATGTGGAGGTTCAATCATTCCAGGTTGACCACTCTCCATCTCTGGTTGCTGCATTCCCATATGTTGGGGCATCATTCCCGGTTGCTGCATTCCCATATGTTGGGGTAACATTCCCGGTTGCTGCATTCCCATATGCTGAGGCATCATTCCTGGTTGCTGCATTCCCATATGTTGGGGCATCATTCCCGGTTGCTGCATTCCCATATGTTGGGGCATCATTCCCGGTTGCTGCATTCCCATATGCTGAGGCATCATTCCTGGTTGCTGCATTCCCATATGTTGGGGCAACATTCCCGGTTGCTGCATTCCCATATGTTGGGGCATCATTCCTGGTTGCTGCATTCCCATATGTTGGGGCATCATTCCCGGTTGCTGCATTCCCATATGTTGAGGCATCATTCCTGGTTGCTGAATTCCCATATGCTGAGGCATCATTCCAGTCTGCCCAACTTCCATTTCCTCTGACAACATTCCTGAAGGTATTTTATTACTGTTACATCCGCAAGACATTCGTTTACCCCTTCCTCAATTTAGCCTAGGTACGTGTTTCATTGACACTATCAATCTTATGAATTGGGGGAATGTCCTGTGATAAAAACAAAGATTTTTTTAGGGTATTCGCACAAAATAGGCGTATCCCCAAATCTTTCTACTTTCTATTAAGTAGCACTCTCCATTTAATTTTCATATTATGCTATAGATTATTATGAAATGAGTGGTTACAATGGGGATGATTATTCCATACGATTTTACTTCTCGAGATGGAACTAGAATTTTACTACGTTCAGCAGAACCTAGAGATGTTAGAGCTGTTTTGCAACTAAGTTATGATGTCATAAAAGAAAATGACACACTTGTTACTTCAACTGAAGAGTTTTTCATTACTGAAGACCAACAACGAGATTTTATTCATCTATACAAAGCCGACCCGGGAAATGTAATGATTGTAGCTGAACATAATCGCAATATTATCGGCATCCTAACATTTCAACGAGGGGCTTTACTTAAATATGCACACCATGGCTCAGTTGGAATGATTGTAGACATTAATTGGCGCGGAAAAGGAATTGGGAAAGCATTGCTAGCAACTTTAATTCAGTGGGCAGACTACAACCCTATGCTTGAGAAGCTTTGCTTGGAAGTTTTGGCGTCAAATAAAAACGCAATTACGCTATATAAATCATTCGGGTTTATTGAAGAAGGACGGCAAATAAATCAGGTGAAAAGAAATGATGGAAGGTATGAAGATTTGATTATTATGGGGAAGTTTTTAAATTTTGAGGTTTAATGAAATCCCCCAAAAAAAACATAAAGTCGCTAGAATTCACTTCCCATCACTTTCAAACCCTAACGAATTTGACCAGCTTGTTCAACGAATTCTAGCGACATCTTCAAGAAATTTGGTTTAATGTCACCGGAGATTAAACCAACTATTCAACTATTACTGCAGTACCATAAGCAACAATTTCTGCAGCACCGTTCATGACACTTGATGTTTGTAGCCGTACAGCAACGATTGCATTGGCCCCCATATCCTCTGCATCCTTTACCATTCGGCTAACCGCTATTTTTCTTGCTTTATCCATCATATCAGAGTATTCTTTAATTTCGCCTCCAACAATGTTTTTCAACCCTGCTAAAAAATCACTTCCGATATGCTTTGCTTGAATCGTACTCCCCTTTACAAATCCTTTATAAGCTAAAGTACTCTTCCCTGGAACATTCTCAGTAGTTGCGATAATCATCGTCATCTTCCTCTCTTTTTTCCTTAATTCTTTCCATGATTACTATAACCATTAATAAAATAAAACATAAAACATTAAAAGCAATTAAATAGATAGCAGTTACAATGTTAATGAAAAAATAAATGAAGGCAAAAATTTGAAACAAGACCATTAACAATAATAAAAATGATTTTATTTGTTTCATAACAATACTCTCCTACAGATTGTCTTTACTTTATTAATTCAACCAATTTTTAGTAAATCCTTTTTTGTTAACACCTCCCAATCATGGATATGATGATATTAGACAAATAATTATTACTTTTATGTTAAAATACGATAGTGCTAAAATAAATGAATTGAGGGATTATTTTTGAAAATCGTACTAACAACATTAAACGCTAAATTTATTCATACTGCCCTTTCCCTTCGGCTCTTAAAGGCGTACACAGAGGCTGAATACGACGTAGAAATTAGAGAGTATACGATTAAAGATCCATCTCTTAATATCGTTACCGACCTTTATGATAAAAATGCTGATGTAATCGGCTTTAGTTGCTACATTTGGAACATCGAAAAAACGATTGAAATAATTAAAATGCTTAAAAAAGTAAAACCAGAACTAAAAATTGTTTTAGGTGGTCCTGAAGTTTCTTTCGATATCGCTCATTGGATGAAACAAGTCCCAGAAGTTGATTTTATTGTATTTAATGAAGGTGAAGAAACATTTAAACACTTGTTAGACGAGATTACTGGCTCACAGAAATATCATCTTGTGTTCGGAGCTAGCTATCGTAAAGATGAGGAGATCATCGTAAATCCACCAAGACCTAATATAAAACTAAATACGATTCCAACAGCGTATAGGTTTCAAGAAGATATCGATAATTTAAATAAAAGGATCGTTTATTTTGAAACAAGCCGTGGTTGCCCATTTAGCTGTTCGTTTTGTTTGTCATCTGTTGAAGTTGGTGTCCGTTATTTTGACATTGAGAGAGTGAAATCAGATTTACTTTTCTTAATCGAGAATGGTGCCAAATTAATTAAGTTTATAGACCGCACCTTTAATATTAGACGTAATTACGCTTTAGAAATTTTTCAATTTTTAATTGATAACCATCAAGGCTGTGTTTTCCAATTTGAGATTACCGCAGATATTATGCGCCCTGAAGTGTTAGAATTTCTTAACACTCATGCGCCTCCGGGTGTTTTTAGATTTGAAATCGGTGTTCAATCTACAAATGATGCTACAAATGAGCTTGTTAAACGCAAACAAAACTTTGAAAAACTTTCCCGAACAGTACGAATGATTAAAGAAGGCGGTAAAATCGATCAGCACCTTGACTTAATTGCGGGACTTCCAGAGGAAAATTATGAATCGTTTAAAAAGACGTTTAACGATGTATTTGAGATGCGTCCAGAAGAACTACAGTTAGGCTTTTTGAAAATGCTACGTGGTACAGGTCTACGTAGTCAAGCAGCTGAGTATGGCTATGTATATATGGACCAATCACCGTATGAAATCTTAAAAAATGACATCCTATCGTTCTCTGAGATCATTCGCATCAAACGTGTTGAAGATATTTTAGAAAAATATTGGAATGATCACCGCATGGACAATACCATTGAATTTTTAATCGAAACCGAATTTGAAACCGCTTTTGATTTTTTCCAACAGTTTGGTGATTTTTGGGACGAGCAAGGTTGGTCGAAGATCGGGCATCAGCTTGAAGATTTATTTCTTCGTCTCGAACAATTTTTACAAACTCGTTCAACTCCAAATCTCGATACGATCAAAGGGTTTATGATTTACGACTTTTTCCTAAATCATAAACATAAACCTCGAAAAACGTGGTGGGACTTTACGTTAACAAAAGAAAAGCAAACAAAGTTACTAGAATTTGTTGCAGAAAATGGGCAGTTGGTTTCAGGAGATTTTGATGAGTTGCAATTCACAGTTAAAGATTTATTTAAGCACACGATGGTTGAAGTAATTCCTTTTGATATCGAACATTACTTTGCTTCGAAAGAAATTAACCAACGACCTTCGTTACTTATCACATATTTCGACCCTAAGGAACTTCAGAGTCGGCCATTTATTCTTAAAGAAATTAGTCAGATTTTAGCTTAAAACACTTATTAAAAACAGATCAATTTCGGTCTGTTTTTTTCGTTTTTATGATAAAGTAGCACTAAGAGGTGAAAAATGGAAAAGTTAGCATACCTTTTTATTGTTGTTGGGGCTGCATTATGGGGGACAATAGGCATCTTCGTGCAAGGTTTATATGAATATGGTTTTTCTCCATTACAAGTCGTTGCAATTAGAGTTACATTTGCAGCGGTCATTTTATTAGTCATACTATTAATTAGAAATCCTACCGCATTAAAAATCAAAAGGGGCGATTATAAGTATTTTGTTGGGACTGGAATTTTTTCCATCGTTTTTTTTAATTGGTGCTTTTTTACTGCGATTCAAGAGACGTCTCTTTCTATCGCTGCTGTTTTATTGTATACTGGACCGGCTTATGTAACGATCTTTTCAAGAATTTTATTTAAAGAATTGCTTACCAAAAGAAAATTATTTGCACTAAGCTTAACTTTGGGTGGCTGTGTTCTCGTTATCGGGTTATTTCCTTTGGCTCAAACAAAAATTAGTCCTTTGGGGATTGCCGTCGGTTTGGGTTCGGGTCTTGGTTATGCTTTATATAGTATCTTTGGCAAATACGCACTAGCAAAATATAGTTCGGAAACCGTCACTACCTACACCTTTATTTTTGCTAGCGTAGCACTTTTACCAGTAACTGGCCTTTGGAAAGTTGAAGGTTTATTGACAGTCGTCCCATTCTGGAGCAATGGAATTGGTCTAGGATTTTTCCCAACTGTATTAGCATACTTACTTTACACAAAAGGATTAGAAAAAGTTGAAACAAGTAGGGCGTCTATAACGGCAACAATCGAACCGATTGTTGCTGCTTGTATCGGTGTTTTTATGTTTGGTGATTTGTTAACTATGTGGCAGTACATTGGTATATTTAGTATCTTAATTGCTTTACTATTCGTTCAGGAAAACTCCAATAAGATGAACAAGAACGAAAAAAGGTGTCAAGCTCTCTCGTGAACTTGCACCTTTTTTCTTCTTTTCTAAAGTAAGTTCACTCATCTTGCTTTTCACTTAATTCGCGGATATGTGTAATTCTTTCAACTATCGGCGGGTGAGTGTATCGAAATAGCTTTACAAGTTTAGGTGGGTTTACATCAGCTAAGCCTTCAACTGACAGCTTTTGGAAAGTTTTCACCGCAGCATCAGCATCATTAGTAAGTTGTAACGCATAACGGTCTGACTGATATTCATAAGCTCTTGAGACGCCATTGGTTATTGGGCTAACCGCAAAACTGAGCATAGATAAAATCAAAAAAATGATTGGCAATGCTGCTAGATCATCTCGCTTTAAACGTAATTGTCGACCGAAGTTATTTATTGTTAGTTGATAGAGCTTACTCGTGATAAATAACCCTACAAAAGACATCGCAATCGTTCCAAGCAGTAACTGCTTTAAATGCTTCAAATCATAATGCCCCATCTCATGAGCCATTACAAATAATACTTCGTCTTTACTTAACCGTTCAAGAGTCGTATCCCATAATACAATTCTTAAATTACTACCGATCCCTGTAACATAAGCATTAAGTGCATTCGTTTTCTCAGACATTTTCACTTCGTAGACATGCTCAGCAGGAATATTTGACTGTTGAGCTAATTGTAAAATCTCACGTTCTAAATCCTTATCTTGAATACGGTAAAAATCATTGTAAAGAGGATCAATAACTACAGGTTGGATAAACATTAAAAATAACGTAAATGGTATCGACAGAAACCATGTATATAGCCACCATCTCTTCGGACTATTAGAAACTAATAACATAATTACGTACACAACAATTGTTAACATAACCGCTTCAATCCAAAAACCAATTAAGTTATCCTTCATCCAACTATTAAAAGACTGAATATTAACTCCATACTGTTTACTTATAGAAAAAGAAAAATATCTTATTGGAAATACAATGATATAGCAGAATGTCGACATCAAAACAACATATAAAGCCGTCTGAAAAAAACGGTACTTACTTATTTGCTGTGACCACCGAGCAAAAAGTTGGCTAAACCCAAAACATAATATAAATATATAAATAATCCATTCAAGCGGCGCATAAATAAAATAAATGACATTTCCCCATTTTGAAAATTCCTTTGAAAGATTAAGTTGCTCCTCATTCATAAACGTTTTCGGATCAGCTTCTGTTCCTATATACTCAGGAGCCAGTTGTGTATCGGCAAAAAATAAATAAGACGATATAACTACCGCATAAAGCAAATAAATCATCAGCACACCAAAAAAAACTTTTTTCATCTCTTCCCCCCAACTAAACAACGCATGAAGCTCCTAGTAATGTAATTATAAACTTCAACGCTTTTTTATTATTTTAAACCGTTCCTATATAAGTTTAGATAGAAAAGATAAAATTAGAACCCAAATTTACTTTGTAGTGTAATAGATTAGGTCAGTCATCGCTTTTTCAACGACACCAATTAAATGCTCCATTTCCAACAGCGAGCTCGTTTGTTCTTGAATAATCGCAGTATTCGTCCCAACTTGCTCCTGAATTGTTCGGAAAACCCCCTGAATTTCGGTTAAAATGCCACTAACGTGGCTAATCGAGCTCTCACTCTGGGTAGCGAGTTTACTAATTTCCTTGGCTACGACAGCAAATCCGAGGCCTGCTTGTCCAGCTCTCGCAGCCTCGATCCCTGCATTTAATCCTAGTATCTTACTTTGACTACTGATTTGTTTAATTATATATATAACTTCTGCCATACTTTCTACCTTTTCAATTGAAGCCTCTGTTGTCGCTTGAGTTTTCGTCGTAGAACTTTCCACTTCCTTTGCACCTGTAGTAACTTCCTCTGTTTTTTCTAACATCTCTTTTAAATTACCATTAATAGATTCAATTGTAGTTGTCATGTAATCAAGCGTTTCTTTATTCTCTAAATAAAGAGAAATGGTTCTTCTCGTTAATCCAAGTATTGGACGAATAGCATCAGGATCTCCACCAACACCAAGATTTGCTAAACGAAGTCCTTTATAAATAACAGGTAGATTAATGCCAGGACGTGGCGCACGTTCCCCCATTTCCTCTTTTAGCTTTTCTGCTTCCTCTTTTGTTACAACGCCTTCATCAATATCGCCATCCATGACTTTCTTCCCTACTGAATGATAATCACCAATCCGTTCACGGTCATAAGCCGCGAAAATCGTACCTTCTTTATTGACGAAAATTAACCGATATCCTGTTTCCTCACTAACAATCTGGCAAATATGTTGGGCAAATTCATCTGTTAATAAATTATTCAAAATTAATCCTCCATTAAAACGGTAAATTTTTTTACTATTTTGAATATCCTTACCGAAGTTGTATTCTACATTACGAAACATAAAGCGTTTACATCTATTAGGAAAAAACACTTATCTGATCACCATACACCCTATTATTTTATCAACTCTTTCGAAATATTCTATGTGATTTGTCACATTTTTCTCACATATTTTTAATAAATAGAAAGACCCAATAATGAAACAACCTTAATAAATTGTTGAGTAGCCTTTGCAAGAGAAATACTCTAAACAAGATACCATTGGTAGACATTACCTGAGTCTTATTGTATGAATTATATAACCATCCCACCATCTACGTGGAGGACAGAACCGTTAATAAAACTTGCTTCGTCTGAAGCTAAAAAAAGATAGGCATTTGCAACATCCTCTGGCTTACCCAATCGTTGAAGAGGTATCATTTCTGCCATTTTTTTAGCGACTTTCTCTGGTAAGGAACTAAGCATCTTCGTTTCAATAACACCTGGTGCTACTGCATTTACAGTTATATTGTTTCTACCTAATTCTTTAGCCCAAGTTTTTGTCATCCCGATTACCCCGGCCTTTGTAGCTGCGTAATTTGTTTGACCAATATTCCCATATACCCCTGCAATCGAAGATGCATTAACAATTCTTCCACCGCCTTGTTCAATCATATGTGGTAATACAGCTTGTGTACAAAATAAGACTCCTGTCAAATTAACATCAACGACACTATACCAATCTTTTGTCGTCATTGCCCCTAGCATTTTATCATTTGTTGCACCTGCGTTATTAATTAAAATATCAACTTTCCCAAAAACATTGATTGCGGTATTAACCATGTCTTCAACACTTTGCCGCCTAGAGACTTCTACCTGCTGAAATAAAGCGTCACCACCTCTTGCCTCAACAATTGCAAGAGTTTCCTCCCCTGCAATATAATCTACATCTGCGATCATCACTTTTGCGCCCTCACTTATAAATCTAAGCACCGTTTCTCTACCAATGCCACTACCGCCCCCAGTAACAATCGCTACTTTCTCAGCTAATCTCATCAAAATCTCCCCTTTCATTATTGTTGATCAGCGTGATAGCCTTTCATCCACTCCACTTGTTTCGGCCCTTCAGCAATAATCGCGAATTCACTAAATTCAATTGTTTCTCCTTCAACTGTAACTGTTACGTTCGCATACCATTCACCAGCCATTGCCAAAGGCAGTTCAAGTTCGTATAATCCAATATCAACTCTTTTCATAGTTCCTTCAATAGGATGATTCATCATTTTCATATTTAAATATAAATATACTTTTTCAGCGTCTATAGCATCCCCCTTATTATTAACTAGTTTGACCGAATAAGTATTGAAGGATTCTGTAGACAATACTTGTCCTTCATTTAAAAATTTGACTTCTACATTTTTGGAATTTGAACTCGAGCTAGCACACCCAATTACTAACATAGCGATAATGAAAAATGTCATAAATAAGTTAAACTTTTTCACCAATGTATCCCCCTCGTTTTAGTATGATTGATTATGTATAATGATTATGCTATCGTTGTTAAGTCTTAACGGCAATAATATTTTATCATTTTAACCTACAGAGGTATAGGAGGTATGTATATGGTTAACAAAATATCTATCATTCTAATTTTATTCATTATTGGTGGCATTGGTTATACCCTCTATGGTTTTTTTGCTGTAAATGAAAATCCTGATATTATAACAGTTGAACGCTTTAATGATGAGGAGCCAATTTTACTAGATCAATACATTGGTAAAAAGAAGACAATTCTACAATTTGTAGCCGTACCTTGTGAATGCTGTAGTTTTTCAATGCCTTTTATTCAGCAGTTTGCTAGAGAACAAGATGAATACGAAGTGATTACGATCATTTTTTATGGAAAACGAAAAGAAATCCAAGATAAGTTTGAAAATGAGTACAAAGCGACCCATTTGTACGGCCTAGATTTAGACCGCAGTATTGCAAATCACTATGGAGCAAGCGTTTCTCCAACGTATGTTTTCTTTGATGAAGAAGGAAACAATTTAGGATCATACCCCTTCATTATTTTAGACGCAGAAGAACTTTTAAAGCGTTACGAAGATGCTTTCAATAAGTTCCACACTCGAGGAGAGTAACGATGGATTATATTCTCGCTTTTACTGCAGGGATTTTGTCGTTTACGTCAGCGTGTATTTTACCTTTAATTCCAAGTTATTTAGCGGTAATAACCGGACTTTCCATCACTGAGCTAAATGATAATCGCCATCATCGGACACGAATTCTTGTTCGAATTAGCATGTTTATTATTGGTTTAATTATTCCGTTAATTTTATTAGGAATGACCGCCTCAACGATTGGTTCCGTTGCAATTAGTTATTCACAAAATTTCTCAAGACTATTTGGATTTATCGTTATTTTGTTCGGACTCCATTTATTAGGGTTGTTAAAGGTGCAATTTTTAAATAAAGAACTTCGTTTAGACTTCTTATTTAAGAAGAAGAACAGCCTTTGGAGCGTTGCCTTAATGGGGTTAGCTTTTGGCTTTGGGTGGACACCATGTATCGGACCAATGCTTAGCTCGATCTTACTAATGGCAGCGGAATCAGATACAATGTGGAGAGGTGGTAGACTACTTTTCATCTACGGTTTAGGGTTAGGCCTACCATTTTTATTAATAGGTATTTTGAGTACGCTAGGTTTTCAATTCCTAAATTCTTTAAAAAAACATATGCGCATCATCTCGATCATCAGTGGTATTCTCTTAATTATCCTTGGTTTATTACTAATTACCGGCAATATGGCCTACATTACACCTACGTTCTAATATGAAAAGCAAAAACATCCTTATCGGAAGTCGCTGGTCTTCCCTTTCTCTTCGCTGTAAAATTCTAACGAATTTTGAGGCTCGTTCAAGGAAAGCCAGCGACATATTCTACAAAGCTGCATTAATGTCCTTATGTGTTATGTGAATTGGGTGATAATAGTATATTTAGTTAATACTCAAAAACAAGCAGCATCGCTTTGCCGATGCTGCTTGTTTGTCTACGTCTTATGAGCTCTTAAAAATTGGAAAATGTTTTTTATTATTTTTCTCGTATATTCTTAGACTAACAAACACCATTGGTGCAAAAAGTAAGCCCCATACACCAATGAAACCGTAACGAATGAAATCGAAAATGTTTTGCTCAGGAAAAACTCCCTTCAAGCCTACTTGGATAGCAAACATACCTACAATCCCAATCGTAAATGCAGCTACTTTTCTAATAAGGCTACTGCTAATTTTCATGTTCACTAATTTTCCTTCGAGTAAATAACCAATTCCTGCCCCTAATAAAATTCCCGAAAACTTAAAGCCTTCTTCTTCTGGGAATAAAAGTAATAAAATGATGGGTGTAAGAATGACTAAAATCCAGTGAATGCCACTGCCTAAGCTCGATAAATATCTATCGACAAAGAATGAAGCGATAATAATTGCTAAACCGATACTAATGCCAGCAATAATATCGGTGGGCCAATGTAGACCTGAATATAATCTTGAAATAGATATAAGTAAAATTAGGACAGCTGCACTACTAAAAATTAGAGGAGATCGACTTTTTATGGCAAGATAACCCCAGAGTGTCGTAGAACCTTGCGCATGACCGCTTGGAAAAGAGTCGAATGGATAATGACTACCTACTTTAGCAGATTCTACAAACAAATTATTCACTCCATCTGCACCTATTGGTCTTTCAACGGCAAATAAAATTTTCAAATATGAATTAACATACATCGATAAAATAAAAATATAAAATAGTCGAAATCCAGTTGTTTTAGAAAAACACCAATAAACAAGTGGCAAAATTAAGAAATAAAATTCTTCATCTCCTAAAAAGGTCAGTACTCGTGCGAATTCAGTTAAAATTGGATGTTGTAGTTGTGTAAACCATTGTAAAATTTCTAGCTGACTCATTAAACCCCCCCTAAAAATAGATATTTAATCAATTGAGTGAATTTCATCATTACCTTAATCGAGCTATATGAATTAAAAGTTGTTGCGCATGGTTTCTATGCACCTACATTTAGAACTTAATAGCGAAATTAATGAATTATGAAATTCATTAATTATATATTCATTATTTATAGCTTAAATCCTTTATTCACGTCATTAATCGACTTTAATTACATACTTTCACAAACTATCACACTTTTTTAAGCAGATTTGATGATATCGTGAATTGTGAGATAAAATACATTTTCAATGCCACTTTCATTGTATAATAAAAAATATAAAATATTGATAGAAGAGAGGATGGACTTGATGGATAAAATATTCAAATACAAACCTTTAATTTTAGCAACTTTTCTCCTTCTAGTTTTGGTAGGCTGTAACAGTGCTACAGAAGATGCTAATCCATATAATTTTCCTGATTATGTCTTGAATGCCACATATCCTGGAGCAATGGCGGCTTACGAGTATGCTGTTGATGCTGAGGATGGGATATTAGAACATATTCCGTGCTATTGCAACTGTTATGTTGACCCTTTTAATCACATGGACGTTAAAGATTGCTTTATCTCTAATACCGAAAGTACTGACGAGCTCATCGTTTATGATCCGCATGGCGCTGGCTGAGGCATTTGTATCGAAATTGCACTGGATGTGCAAAAACTACACGAACAAGGTTTATCGCTAGTAGAAATTAGAAATTATATTGACGAAGAATATTCAAAATACGCTGAACCAACACCAACTCCTCATCCTGCTAACCATTAAAAAGTAAGAGGCTGTCCCATAAGTGTCAGAGCACCTCGAAGTCATACTATAGATAGAAGTGTATGCTTGTACAAAATCTATTTATAGTAGGCGAGGTAACTGATACTTTGCTTTTGGATCAGCCTCTTTTGAATGAAAACCAAAAGTCGCTGTCTTCCTTTTCTCTTCGCTGTAAAATTCTAACGATTTAAGAGGCTGGTTCAAGGAAATCCAGCGACATTTAGTTAATACTCATCCAACTTTTTAATCTCTGTAGCTCTAAGTCTATAATTGGTTGTTGCCGTGGTGGTGAAAAATAATAGCCTTGAGCTAATGGAATTCCAATTGTTTTACAGTATTGTGCTTCCTCTAGTCGTTCAATTCCTTCAGCAAGGAGGGTTATATTATAATCATTCGCAATTTCAACAATGCTTTTAATCTTTTCTTGTTTGTCGTTACTATGGTCACAATGATCAATTAGTGAGCGATCAATCTTCGCGAAATTAGGTTGTAACTCCTTTAGCACCTCAACTGTCGCATACCCTGCCCCTAAATCATCTAAAGCTACTCTCATCCCGTGCTTTTTATATACAGCAAAGATATTTTTCAGGTGAGCAATATCACTAATTTGTTCTGTTTCGACAACTTCAAAAATTAAGTCATTAGGATCTACGTCGTGTTTTTCTACGGCAGCAAAGGTGCTCCTTAGACAATGATGCGGGTCATAGATTGATGACGGTAAGAAGTTTATAAATCTTTTCATACCCTTTGGTAGTAATTCGGAACTTGTCTTTATTGAAGATATTCTAGCCCTTCCATCAAGCAATGATTGCAAACCAGCCCTCTTAGAATATGAAAATAATTCTCCTGGATTGAAAGCAATAGAGTTCTTGTTCGGACGCAACAAAAATTCATAACCATAAATTGTTAAATCTTCTAAAGATACGACAGGTTGAAGAAAACTTGTGAAATCCTGTTCATTAATAATCTTAAAATACTCTTGATTACTCATTCGCTCTAGCAATTGGTCAAGTGGAATAAGCATAGTCACATTATCTTCTTTAAATGAAAAAGATTGAATTTGACAAAGCAACTTACTTTGTGTGTCGTGATTTAAACTTTTAGCTATTTCTTGCAAAATGGATAGCAGGTCCTCTACTGTTGAGTACTTAAACCGTACTTGAATTTCATTTCCATCATAGCTTTTCTTTAGATAAGCTAACCTAGCTTTAAAGGCATGTATAATTGGCTCAATAGATTGCACCACTATTATACCCTTATCAAAAATTTGATTAGCTTTTGAACAATTTGAACAATTCCCCATAACTCCAACTCCAACCTTATCCTAGTAGTTATTGATTAAACAAATCAGCGCTACCGTTTCTGTTATTTAATTCGTCATTATAAACCAATGATATCTATATATTAATATGTTGTCTATTAAAAAATGAGACGATACTATAAGTGTCTGCTTATAACTACTACTAACATAGATATACTAAGTATCCATATTAACTGGTTTTAATGGCAGACACTTTCAGGCGCGCCTCACTTCATACTAATATTAAATTCATTTAATAATTTTTGGGCAGCTATAGTGACTGTGATCATCCCTTTTTCGATATCTTGTTTATATTCCGGCAAGCTTTGACGGATTTTCGGGTGTTCGTAGAAATTCGTCAATAGTTGTGATTGAACAGTATCATGGAGCCAAAGAAATAATTGTTCCTTTCTTCTTTCATGAAAAAGATTACTGTTTTTCGTATGTTCAACATATTTCCCTACTACATTCCACATCTCATCGATTCCTTCTCCATTTAAGGCTGAACAAGTATACGCCTTTGTTTGCCAGCCTTTAGTTGCAGGTTGTAGGAAATGTAGAATTTGATTAAATTCTTCTTTTGTCGCTAATGCTTTTAGCTTATTATTACCATCAGCTTTATTTATGAAAATCACATCTGCAATTTCTAAAATTCCTTTTTTCATTCCTTGAAGCTCATCACCAGCACCTGTTAGCATTAAAACAAGGAATAGGTCGACCATCGATCGAACGGTTGTTTCACTTTGGCCGACACCGACTGTTTCAACGATAATGACATCATAGCCAGCTGCTTCGCAAACAAGCATAGTTTCCCTACTTTTTCTCGCTACTCCACCAAGGGTTCCGCCTGCAGGAGTCGGGCGAACGAAAGCATTTTTATGTCTACCTAACTTCTCCATCCTCGTTTTATCACCAAGAATACTACCTTTAGAAATTTGGCTACTGGGATCAACAGCAAGAACGGCTACTTTATGTCCTAATTCACATAAATAAGTACCGAAAGCTTCAATTAACGTACTTTTACCTACTCCAGGAACACCTGTAATGCCAATCCGTATCGAATTACCCGTGTACGGTAATAACTCCCCAATTACTTTTTGTGCTAAATGAAAGTGCTTTTGGGCATTACTTTCCACAAGAGTAATGGTTTGCGCTAAAACGGCTCTGTTGTTCTCTAAAACGCCTTTAACATAGTCTTCAACATCTAACTGCCTTTTTCGTCGAGGAGCATTCTTTTCTTTCGCCATATTCTTCTCCCCTTAGAACTGTATTTAAGTTTCCTTTAAAGCTACGATCCAACATTTTTATCTCTACATTAATTGTTCGCTTATTTTTTCTAACACCTCTAGAGCTGCAATTGGAATGACTGTTCCGGGACCGAAAATAGCAGCTGCCCCTTGATCATATAAGAATGGATAGTCTTGGGAAGGGATTACGCCACCGATGATCACAAGGATATCCTCACGGCCAAGTCTTTTTAGCTCGCTTACGATTTCAGGAAGGAGTGTTTTATGCCCAGCTGCAAGTGAACTCATCCCAATCACATGAACATCATTCTCGACAGCCTGAATGGCTGCTTCTTCAGGAGTTTGAAAAAGTGGACCAATATCAACATCAAATCCTAAATCAGCAAAAGCGGTTGCGATTACTTTTGCGCCGCGATCGTGACCATCTTGACCAAGTTTCGTAACCATAATCCGTGGCCGTCTACCTTCGCTTTCTGCAAATTCGTCTGCTTTTTTTCTAACTAAATTTATTTGTTCTTCTTCAGCAAATTCAGCCATATATACCCCACTAATCGAACGAATGACTGCCTTATGTCTTCCAACAACTTTTTCATAGGCGTCAGAGATTTCTCCAAGACTTGCTCTGGCTCGAGCCGCTTCAATGGCAAGAGCTAATAAGTTTCCTTCTCCTGATTCAGCCGCTGTCGTAATCGCTTGAAGTGTTTTAGTAACCCTCTTTTCATCACGGTTGTTTCTAAGTTCCTCAAGTCTTTTTATTTGTGCTTCTCTAACAGCAGTATTATCAATATCTAGTATTTCGATTGGATCTTCTTTCTCTAGCCGATATTTATTCACACCAATAATTGTTTCTTTTTTCGAATCGATATGAGCTTGCCTTCTGGCTGCCGCTTCTTCTATGCGCATTTTTGGTAGCCCTGTTTCAATCGCCAAAGCCATTCCACCAAGTTTTTCTACTTCTTGAATATGTCCCCATGCCTTTTCTGCTAATTCTTTTGTAAGTGTTTCTACGTAATATGAGCCACCCCAAGGGTCTAAAACATTACAAATTCCTGTCTCATCTTGTAAAAACAACTGCGTATTTCGAGCGATACGCGCCGAAAAGTCCGTCGGTAACGCTATTGCTTCATCTAGGGCATTGGTGTGTAACGATTGGGTGTGGCCTAAACTTGCAGCAAGTGCTTCAAGGCATGTTCTAGCCACATTATTATATGGGTCTTGCTCGGTTAAACTCCATCCTGAAGTTTGGGAATGGGTTCTTAACGCTAGTGATTTCTCATTTTTGGGATTAAATTGCTTCATTAGTTTTGCCCATAATAGTCTAGCCGCTCGCATTTTGGCAACTTCCATAAAATAATTCATACCTATGGCCCAAAAGAAAGATAATCTTGGTGCAAACGCATCTACATCAAGTCCTGCCTCAATTCCTGTACGCACATACTCAAGACCATCTGCCAATGTGTAGCCTAGTTCAATATCAGCGGTTGCCCCAGCTTCTTGCATATGATACCCAGAAATACTGATACTATTAAACTTAGGCATATGCTTTGATGTATATTCAAAAATGTCTGCAATTACTTTCATTGATGGCTTCGGAGGATAAATATACGTATTTCTTACCATATATTCTTTTAAAATATCATTTTGAATTGTTCCAGTAAGTTGGTCCTGGCTTACGCCCTGTTCTTCAGCGGCAACAATATAGAAAGCCATTATTGGTAAGACCGCACCATTCATTGTCATGGAAACGCTCATTTGCTCTAATGGTATACCGTCAAATAATATTTTCATATCTAAGATAGAATCAACGGCAACACCTGCTTTGCCGACATCGCCGACAACACGGGGATGATCAGAGTCATAGCCTCGATGTGTTGCTAAATCAAAGGCAATCGAAAGTCCTTTTTGTCCGGCAGCTAAATTGCGACGGTAAAAGGCATTGCTATCCTCTGCTGTCGAAAAACCGGCATATTGTCTAATTGTCCAAGGTCTTGACTTATACATAGCTGGATAAGGTCCACGTAAAAATGGCGGAATGCCTGAGACATAATCTAAATGTTCCATTCCTTCGATATCTTCATTTGAATAAAAAGGCTTCACAAAAATTTGCTCAAGGGTACGGTATGGTTGTTGTTCTGAAATAGTAGATTTTAATTTCTCTGTCTTCCATTCTTTCTTAAAATCTATCTTTGTAAAATCAGGATTATTCATCCCATTTCCCCCCTTCACCTTGTAGCTCATTTAGCAGTTGATAGCAATTGGTCCCGATGTGGATAAATCCATCTAAACCCGCTTCAATTAATTGCTTTTGAAGTTCTGCTTCTTGCTTTCCCGCAACAAATAAGCGAATGTCAGGTCGATCCCGCTTAACATTCGTGACAATTTCAAAGCTAAGTTCATGATATCTTTCATTTTTCCCACAAATGACAGCTATTGTTGCTCCTGAATGAATCGTTGCTTTAATTGCCTCTTCACTAGTCTCAAAGCCATTACTTTTAATGACTTGATAACCCCCAGTTTCAAAAAAGCTGGCAATAAAGTCAGAACGCTGTTTGTGGTGTGAGAGCGGACCAATACTTGTCAAAAAGACTTTCATTGGTTTCCCAGTTAGTTTTTTCTGATCATTTCTTTGACGTAACTTTTCAAACGCCTCGGTTGCCCGATATGTTTCTAGTTTTTCAACAGAAATCTCCTGACCGTTTCCTAATGAAGCAATGATCTCAGCTACGGTGGCACCTTCTGCAAAAGCAGAAACCATATCATTCATCATGTTCTGAGTGCTAATCGAAGTGACAACAGCCTGCTTTTGTTTCAAGCTTTGCATCCTCTGCTCAATCACATTCTTCAATGCATCATTAGGAGATTCTTTAAATGTTTCACGATTATTCGGATACATTGTCGCTCCAACAAAGCTCAATTTCCGTTTTTCGATATCCTCTTTTTTTTGCTTTGATACTTGTTTAACTAACTGTTGAGGAACACCTTTGATGATAGCTTCATAAATACCGCCTATTTCTTCAACTTCTTGAAATAATGTCCAGCTTTTCGTAGCAATTTCATTCGTCAAATGTTCAACATACCAAGAGCCACCAGCTGGATCAGCTGTAATTGTGATAAGAGCTTCCTCTTGGATAATCAATTGTATATTTCTAGCTGCCCTTCTCGAAAGATCACTAGGTAGCATATATGCTTCGTCAAAAGGACTAACATGTAAACTATCAATACCGCTAACTGCTGCTGTAAAAGCTTCTACTGTACCTCTTAACATATTAACATGTGGATCGTAGACTGTTTTCGTCCACTTGGATGTTCTAGCATGAATGGTAAGTTTTTGAGTTTCTGCTTTTCCACCAAAAGCCTCGATAATGTTCGACCATAACATTCTTGCACTTCGAACCTTTGCAAGCTCCATAAAAAGATTTGAACCTATAGAAATAGAAAAACTAATAGATGAACCGATTTGGTCAATCGTAAGTCCACGATTTTGTAACTCGCGAATATAATAAACACCTGTCGCTAGCATAAAGGCAAGTTCCTGAACTCCACTTGCTCCACTATTATGATATGGACTGCCATCGATAAAAATCGTTTTCAAATCGAGGCCTTCTTCTTCTTTCCACCTAATTATCTCTGCCATTTGGTCTAGATAACTATTGATACCACTTCGTAAAGTCCCTGCATTCAATAGCATTGCTAGTGGATCAATGCCAATACACCCTCGCAATCTAGTTATAGGAAACTTCTTCTTCTTGAAATAGGAAACTATTAATGCAAGTATTGCAACATTCGTTCCGCACTGCATCATGAAGGGATAATGATCTAGCTCGATATCTTTAAAGATTGTTTCAATATCTTCTAAAGTGTAAATAGAAGTCCCTAAGGTACAAACGTTACCGTTAGTGCCTACCTTTATATCTTCGTTTAAGACTAGATTTATCGCATTAACACCTTTTTGCAAATCATTTTTTAGCCACTCGTTTACCGTTTCAGGTAGAGGATGATTTATTTCTTGGGCGACTAACCAACTTTTTTGATTGGCTAATGGCTCTGTTCCTCTAACATATGGAAATTCACCGGGTAAAGAATGTACAAACGAGAGATTTGCGATATCCCGCTTTTGATACATCGGCTGTAGGGTAATATCTTCGTACGTTTTTGTTGTAAGGGTTGCGAAAGGAACTCCTTTTAAAGATTTTTCTACAGCTATTTTCCATTGCTCGTAAGAAGGGATAGGAAAGTCACAAATGTCTGAAAAAAAGTTTTCGTTACGTTCTTTCGGGCACATATAAGTCACCTACCTTTATAGTGGGATATTGCCATGTTTTTTCTTTGGTAACTGCTTCTTCTTGTTCCTTAACATTTCTAGAGAATTTATAAGGCATTTTCTTGTATCACGCGGGTCAATGACATCGTCAATCATTCCATTAGATGCCGCAACATATGGATTTGCAAATTTGTCCCGGTATTCTTGTATTTTCGCTTGCCTTGTAGCTTCTGGATTCGCACTTTCAGCAATTTCCTTTGCAAAAATGATATTTGCTGCTCCTTCGGGTCCCATTACGGCAACTTCCGCGTTTGGCCAAGCAAATACCAGATCGGCACCAATTGCTTTACTGTTTAACGCTACATATGCTCCACCAAACGCTTTCCTAATAATAACCGTAATTTTCGGTACAGTCGCTTCTGAATAGGCATACAAGATTTTAGCTCCATGGCGAATAATTCCTCCATGTTCTTGATTAATTCCAGGAATAAAACCGCTTACATCTTCAAACGTAATTAACGGAATGTTGAAGCAATCGCAAAACCGAATAAACCTAGAACACTTGTCTGAAGAATTAATATCAAGTCCGCCTGCCATAAATTTCGGTTGGTTGGCAACAATCCCTACTGTTTCACCACTTATTCTCGCAAAGCCAATGACGATGTTCTTCGCAAAGGCTGGCTGAACTTCCATGAAATCTTCATCATCGATAATCGCCATAATGACTTTTCTAACATCATAAACTTTTGTTCCATCTATAGGTACGATATCAATTAGTTCATCAACGCGTTCATCTCGATGCTTTTGGGTTTTTGGTAGTTTGACTGGTGCTCTTACTTCGTTATTTCGTGGTAAGAAACTAATAAGTCTTCTTACTTCGTCTAGCACTTCTTCTTCTGTTGGTGCCGTAAAATGAGCATTTCCACTCACAGTTAAATGAACTTTTGCTCCACCCAAGTCTTCTGTTTCAATGTCCGCCCCCGTAACACTTTTAATCACCTTAGGACCAGTAATAAACATTTGACTCGTTTTTTCTACCATGAAAACAAAGTCTGTAATTGCTGGAGAATAAACAGCCCCACCAGCACAAGGGCCCATAATAACTGAGATTTGTGGAATAACTCCTGAAAAAATTGAGTTCCGATAAAAGATGTGACCATAACCATCTAGTGAGAGAACGCCTTCTTGGATTCTCGCACCACCTGAATCATTTAAACCGATTATCGGGGCACCATTCTCAGCTGCTAAGTCCATAATTTTTGCGATTTTCGCTGCATGCATTTCTCCAAGAGCCCCACCAAACACTGTGAAATCTTGTGAGAAAATAAAAATGATCCTGCCGTCGACTTTACCATAGCCAGTTACAACTCCTTCACCTGGGGCATCGGAATTTCCTGAGCTTAGAGCTAGGCCTCTATTTTCAATAAAGGGATTCAGTTCAACGAATGTTCCTTCATCAACAAGAAGTTCGATTCTTTCCCGTGCTGTTTTTTTCCCCCGGTTGTGTTGCGCCTCAATTCTCGCGTCGCCACCACCATTCTTAACTTTCCAACGTCGTTCTTCCATTTCTTCAATTTTATCAAACATATCCATTATCTTCGTCAACCTCCTTTAAATATGTTGAGTTTTGAGATGATACGTTGCTAGGAAGCTTCCAATCTTAAACTCTTACAAGGAACAATGGTTGACCGTACTCAACTAATTGACCATTTTCTACTAATATTTCGACTATTTCACCGTTTACTTCTGCTTCAAGCTCATTCATTAATTTCATTGCTTCTACGATACAGACGATCGTGTCACTTTTTACTTGATCACCTTTTTTTACATACTCAGGTGCATCAGGTGATGGCGCAGCATAAAACGTACCAACCATAGGTGAAGTAATTTTATGCAAGTTTTCATCGACTGCGACGACTGATGGTCCAGGCTCCTCTGTTTTAACTTCTTGAGGTGCTGGGGGCGTTGGTACTGATGGTGCACTTTGTACTACTGGTGCTGGTGCTGCAGCTTCTACTGTTTCATTTACAACTACAGTTGCCCCCTTTTTTCGAATAACGACTTTTTGATTGTTTTCGCCTCTTACGATTAACTCATCAATATTTGAGCGGTCAACAGCACGGATTAATTCTCTTAAATCATTAATTTTAAACATCTTATTTCCTCCTATGGTTTGTTTATTTTAATAAATGCTGATATGTTTGTTTTGCATCATTCGTTAAAATTGAGTGAAGGACAAAGTCGGCATAAATACTAGCGATTTCAGAAATGGAGTACTTACCATCTGTTTTATACCATTTATAAGTCCAGTTGATCATTCCAAAAATTGCCATCGAAGTGATAGGTACAGGGAGTTCTTTTCGAAATTCACCTCTAGATATCCCTTCTTGAACTACTTTAAACATCATTTCCTTATAATGATCCCGTTTTTGCTTTATTTCATCAACGTACTCAGGAGCTAAATATAAACTTTCTTGGTAAAAAACCGTAACGTGAGGGCGATACATATCAAACATCATGACAAATGATTTGATGATTTCATTAAGACGTTCAGTCGGTGTTTGCCACTTTTCATAAGCTTCAGTCGCTTTATCAAGAACATACGTTATAAAGTAATCGTGGACATTGTATAAGAGTTCATCCTTAGATTTAAAGTAATGATAAAAAGTTCCTTTACTCGTGCCACTTATCTTTACGATCTTATCAACTGTTACTGCATGATAACCATTTTGTTCAAAAAGCTGGAGCGCAACTTCTGTTATCTTCTCTTTCGTAGGTTTCTCTGTCACAACAACGCCTCCATTCTTTTCGCTGCTTTCCTTAAATAATTTTGTTATTCTCTAAAAATTTCGTATTAAAGTTTCCATTTATAAAATCTTCATGTTCTAATAACGCTATATGGAATGGGATTGTCGTTTCAACTCCAGAGATTAAAAATTCATTTAATGCCCGTTTCATTCTAGCAATTGCTTCTTCACGCGTTTTGCCATGGACGATTAATTTTGCGATCATTGAATCATAAAATGGCGGAATTGCATAACCATGATATGCTGCACTATCAATTCTAACACCTAGTCCACCTGGCGGATGATATGCTTCAATTTTACCTGGAGATGGCATAAAATTTTTGGCTGGATTTTCAGCATTAATCCGACATTCAATAGACCAGCCATTGATGACAATTTCTTCTTGAGTGATAGAAAGTGGATAGCCGGCAGCGACCATTATTTGTTCTTTGATTAAATCAACACCAGTTACCATTTCTGTAACAGGGTGTTCTACTTGAATTCGCGTATTCATCTCCATAAAATAAAAATTCCGATGTTTGTCTAGTAAGAATTCAACTGTACCAGCACCCGTGTAATTGACGGCTCTTGCAGCCTTTAAAGCTGCATCCCCCATCTTTTGACGGAGATCTTCATCTAAAGCAGGAGAAGGCGCTTCTTCAATCAACTTTTGATGACGTCTTTGTATTGAGCAATCACGTTCACCTAAATGAATCACATTTCCTTGGGTATCACCTAACACTTGTATTTCAATGTGACGCGGTTCTTCTACGTATTTTTCTAAATAGACGCCTGCATTTCCAAACGCAGTTTCTGCTTCTTGTTGCGCCATTGATACAGCTTTTTGTAATTCAGCTTCTGTTTGAGCTACCCGCATTCCTTTGCCGCCACCACCGGCAGTCGCTTTTATAATGACAGGAAAGCCTATTTCGTGTGCTGTAATAAGTGCTTTTTCTACATTATCGATAATGCCATCTGTTCCAGGAACAATCGGAACGCCCGCTGCCTTCATTGTTTCTCTTGCAACAGCTTTCGCCCCCATTTTTTGAATGGCTTCTGGAGATGGGCCAATAAAGGTTATATTCGATGCTCCGCATAGCTCAGCAAATTCAGCATTTTCTGCTAAAAATCCATAACCTGGATGAATAGCATCGACTCCAGTAATTGTTGCTACACTTAGTAAATTGACTTGCTTTAAGTAGCTTTCTTTTGAAAGGTGCGGCCCAATACAATAGGCTTCATCCGCTAATTGGACGTGTAATGCTTCTTTGTCTGCTTGAGAATAAACGGCAACTGTCGAAATTCCTAATTCCTGACAAGCTCTAATAATTCTTACAGCTATTTCGCCCCGATTGGCGATCAAGACTTTTTTAAACATCCTTTCACCTCTTCTCATAAACTGGATTACATTTAAAGGGTAAGAGCCTCACATTTTCTAGCTGAACAAGCCGACCGACTAGTCAGTCTATTACCTATCTGAATTTTACGAAAATAACGAATTGTTGTCAATAGCTTCCAAAAAATAGATAAAAAAAAGAAGCTTTCCAAAGTGTATCAGTCACCTCTGCTATAGATCGTGTACAAAAGATACACTCCTATTTATGAGGTGAGCGGCAACTTTAGAAAAGCCTCTTTTCAGTTACTTCCCTGTTTCCTTAAAAGTCTTAATTCGGTCTGCAATTTCATCACGAACTCGTTGGAAAAATGCCCATTTTTCTTCATCTGTTCCTTCTGCTTTCGCAGGATCGTCAAAGCCCCAATGAACTCTATCTTTATTTGGAGGTGTAGCTGGACAAACATCATTTGCGTGACCGCAAAGAGTGACAACTAAATCAGCCTTTGCTAGTATTTCTGGATCAATTGTATCAGAAGTTTGCTTTCTAATATCAACGCCAACCTCATCCATTGCTTTAACTGCATTTGGGTTTACGCCATGTGCTTCAATTCCTGCAGAATAAACGTCCCACTCGTCTCCTAAATAATGATGCCCAAAGCCTTCAGCTATTTGGCTGCGACAAGAGTTTCCTGTACATAAGAAATAAATTGTTTTTTTAGACATATGAAGTAAAATCTCCTTTTGTTTAAATATTTTTTATCAATATCGACATTACTTTGCAAGTTTTGTTTCAGGAAACCAATGTCGGGTATTGTTAGCAATTTTGACTAAATACAGCATTAATGGTACTTCTACAAGAACGCCTACAACTGTTACTAATGTCGCTCCAGAATTTAATCCAAATAAAGCAATTGCTACTGCAACGGCTAATTCAAAGAAATTGCTTGTACCGATCATCGCAGCTGGAGCTGCAACACTGTGACTAAGACGCCATTTTTTTGCCCAATAATAAGCAATAACAAAAATGAATAACGTTTGAATAATCAGCGGAATCGCAATCAAACCGATGTGGAATGGATTATTTAAAATAACTTCCCCTTGGAACGAAAAGATGATGATCAAAGTAAGTAACAGGCCAACCATTGTAAACTTACCAGCCCGCTTTAAATAGACTTGTTCAAACCACTCTTTGCCTTTATTTTTAATTAGGATGATACGAGAAAAATAGCCGGCTGCTAAAGGAACAACAATGAATAAGACGACTGATAAAATAACGGTCTCATATGGGACAACTACGTCATTGATCCGCAGTAAAAACATTACAATTGGCCCATAGGCAAAAATTAAGATTAAATCATTTACTGATACTTGAATAAGTGTATAGCTTGCGTCTCCTCTAGTTAAGTAACTCCAGACAAAGACCATCGCTGTACAAGGTGCAGCACCTAATAAAACCGCACCAGCAATATATTCGGTGGCAAGACCACTATCAATAAACGGTGAAAAAATCACTTTAAAAAATAACCAAGCAAAGAAGAACATTGTAAAAGGTTTTATGATCCAGTTAACAACAAGTGTAATCACTAACCCTTTTGGTTTTTTCCCCGCATTAACAATACTTGTGAAATCAATCTGCGCCATCATCGGGTAGATCATCAACCATATTAGTATGGCAACTGGAATTGATACTTGAGCATATTCAAATTGGCTTAACGTTTCTGGGACTACAGGTAACCACTGACCAATGGCCAAACCTACTAAAATACAAAGTGCAACCCATACTGTTAAGTACCGTTCGAAAAAGCCAATTCCTTGCTTTTCCTTTTTTTCACTCATTACTCTCACTCTCCTTATTAATCACAACTAATTTTTTTCCCTAGTTTCTCTAATTGAACAATTTTTTCTTGTTGAGGTGGCAAATGTTTAATTAATGAGAGGATTGCCTCGTAATATTGAGATTCCTTATTTAACGAATAAAAAATCCATTGTCCTTTACGTGCTTCCGTTACAACACCTGCATCTTTTAATTTACGAACATGTTGACTAATCGAAGGTTGACTCATATTGAAAAGTTCAACAAACTCACAAACACAGCAGTCACTCTCTTTTAGTAAAAGGACCATTGTTAACCTTGTTTGATCTCCTAACAACTTAAGCAACGTTGCCATTTTATCAATTTTAATTTTTTCCATATGAAAACCTCCCTCGTTCTTTTATTATATAAGCATATACTTATATGTCAATGGATATTATGTTAAACTAGGGTAAAGGGTTTTTCTTTACTATAAAAGTTAACTTAATTCAAAAGTAGCTAATAATATAAACAAAACCGAAGTTAACTGAACAAACCTATTATAAAATTTAAGGAGAGATGAAATTGAGTAGAAAAATTGAAATTTTTGATCCAGCTTTGTGCTGCCCAACAGGTATTTGTGGTACAGATGTAGACCCAGAATTAACGAGAATTGCAAGGGATGTAGCAACACTACAAAATAAAGGTTATGACATTGTAAGACATAATTTAGCTCAAAACGCTGAACCATATGTATTAAATCGAGAAATGGGCATGTTGTTGGAAGCCGAAGGTGTAGATGCTCTTCCAGCTACTGCTGTTGATGGCAAAATTCTAAAGACACATAACTATCCAACAAAAACAGAATTAGCTTCATGGCTTAATATTGATGTAAGTGAGCTAGAAGCAAAAAAACCTAAATTATCAATTGATTTAAAAACGAATTAGTTTTAAGTAAAGGAACTGTTAGTAACTTACCCGATACATTTAACAATTACCCTTTGAATACTCCGAAAAGGTGGTTAGATATCATGGAAGTATTTCACCCTTCAAAATTAACGAATACGAGGCATCTCTTCTTTACAGGTAAAGGTGGCGTTGGCAAAACATCAATTGCCTGTGCTACTGCTGTTGCCTTAGCTGATGCCGGAAAAAAGGTTTTAATCGTTAGTACTGATCCCGCTTCAAATCTTGAAGATGTTTTTGGGGTTCAGCTCGCCAATCAACCAACAGCGATTAGTGCCGTTCCTAATCTATCTGCTTCTAACCTGGATCCAGAGCAAGCAGCGAGAGATTATCGCGAGAAAGTCATTGGTCCATATCGTGGCAAGCTTCCAAAAGCGGCGATTGATAATATGGAAGAACAGTTATCAGGTGCATGCACTGTAGAAATTGCCGCATTTGATGAATTTACAAATTTGCTTTCTAACAAAGAGTTAACAGCAGCTTTTGACCATATTATTTTTGACACTGCTCCTACAGGCCACACTTTAAGACTATTGCAATTACCAAGCGCTTGGTCCGCGTTTTTAGAGGAAAATACGACAGGGGCATCTTGCCTTGGTCCACTTTCAGGACTTGGAGCGAAAAAAGAACTTTACAGTCTCACTGTAGGCGCACTGGCTAATAGTGAGGAAACATCGTTAATCCTTGTCTCAAGGCCTGACTATTCATCTTTACTTGAAGCTGAGCGGGCTTCAGTCGAGTTAAGTGAGTTACAAATTAATAATCAAACACTTATCATCAATGGTCTATTCAAACCATTTTCTAAAAATGATTTAGTAGCCAATCAATTAGAAGCAAGACAACAAGAAGCATTAACAAAAATGTCTACCTACCTGAAATCTATTCAGAAGTTTGAACTTCCTCTTGTTCCTTTTAACTTGACAGGTATAGAGGCGTTAAGAACGTTCTTTATCGTTAAGCTCAAACATTCAATAACGTTAGCTGATCATTTAAGTGCGAAAAAAATCTCAGGGCTTGAAACGATGGTAACAGATTTGGCTAAAAAAAATAATGGTGTGGTCATGACTATGGGTAAGGGTGGCGTAGGAAAAACAACGATTGCAGCCGCTATCGCTGTAGGTCTTGCCGAACAAGGCCACAAAGTTCATTTAACAACGACAGACCCTGCTGCTCATTTAGACGTTGTTTTAAATAATGAGAGTTATGAAGACCGAATAACTGTTAGTCGCATTGATCCGAAAAAAGAAGTGGCGATTTACAAAGAAGAAGTTTTAAACAAAGTAAGAACAAGTCTTGATGAGGATAGTTTCGCATTTCTAAAAGAGGAGCTTAACTCGCCTTGCACAGAGGAAATTGCAGTATTTCGGGCTTTTGCCAATATTGTCGATAAAGCTGAAGATGCCTTTGTTGTTATTGATACCGCACCTACTGGTCACACTGTGTTGCTTTTAGATGCGGCAGAATCCTATCACTTGGAAGTAACAAAACGTTCAAATGGCGATATTCCTGACTCAGTCAGAAAATTATTACCAAGACTCCGTAACAAAGATCTAACAAATGTTGTATTAGTTACATTGCCAGAAGCTACTCCAGTATTTGAAGCTAGCCGTCTCCAAGAAGATTTAAGACGTGCTGAAATTGAACCACAGTGGTGGGTAATAAATCAAAGCTTCCAAAAAACAGAGACAGCTGATCCTATTCTTCAAGGTCGAGCGAATTCTGAAGAACAGTGGATAAAAAAAGTGGATGAGCTAGCACCCCAGTGTGTAGTCATACCTTGGCAGGCAAATGAAATAACTGGGATTAATGGATTAAGAAAGCTATTACTATAACCAAAATATAAACCAAAAACTTCCACCTAATTCTGTTGGTGGAAGTTTTTTATCGTACCATAAGTTATTCATCAATTTCCATCGTATACTCAAAGCCTTGGGCAGATACGTGGATACCGTCTTTATACTTGTGTAATATTTCATTGTACTGTTGGGCTAATGTTGTAAAAAGGTTTTTATCGCCAGTTTTTAACGCAGTATCAATTTCGGTTTGGAGTTTAGCCTTTTGAAATTGAAAAATCGATAACTCTAGAACAATTTGTGCAAATAAAGAGTCAATTATTTCTAGAGAAGGCTCTCTATGGTTATTCATTAACGTTAATTTCCTAAGCATCTTTTTGTTGATTGCGAACTTTTCCATATTAAAACCCCCTTTTATTAATTATACTAAGTTTTCAGTTTATTTACAACTTTCAGATTTTAACATCGGTTTATTTTATAATACCCTAATAGCAGAAACTTCAAACACTTAGAAGAATTATCTATGAATTTTCCCTGTAAAAATCATACTTCTTTTGCTTCGCTGTTAATGTTCCTTTATCTAAGGCTTGTTCAAAATTCAACTAAAACTTTTCCTTGATAAAAAGCATTAGCGCTATTACCTCAATGAAACATCGCTGGATTTCCTTTCACTTCGCTGTAAAACTCTATCGATTTTTAGAGGCTCGCTCAAGGAAATCCAGCGGCATTTTTTATTAGGCCACTTTTAATTTTTTATAAAATAGGGTTAGTTATGCTCAAAAACGTTTTTCAACAAAAATGAGGCTGGGACATAACAAAGTGTCAGACACTTTGTTATGTCCCAGCCTCTTATAGCTATATTTTCAGCGATTTGATAATTGTTTTTAACGCTTTATATTGAGTTTCATAAGACATACTTGGAATTTGTGGCCTTTCAACAGTCATCTCAGGTATTGCCGGAAAATGAATAAACCCAGCTAATGCCTGATGATGGTTTATTCGAAAATAATTCAAAACGCCATAAAGGGTATTGTTACAAATATACGTTCCTGCCGTATTCGATATTTGAGCTGGTATCCCCTCTGCTAACAAATCATTTACAATCTTTCTAAGCGGTAGCGTTGAAAACAACCCATCAGGACCATCTGTAATTATTCTTTCATCCACTGGCTTATCTCCTTGATTATCTCCTTTAAGTCCCTCACCCGCAGTATCTTTCACATTAATCCCGATTCGTTCAACAGTTACACTCGATCTGCCAAAAGCAAGTCCGCAACAGATCACAGCATCAGGATTAACTTCGTTGATCTTTGTTAACAGCGTTTCTACACACTGATCATAAACAACCGGTAATGTTGAGGCATAAATCTCAAAACCATCAACCCCCTCTTCTTGAAGGTTTTCAACTAGCATAGAAGTAGGGTTTACTTTCATACCACCAAATGGCTCAAAACCTGTTACTAGAATTTTCATTTCAACTCTCCTTAGAATATAGTTACACTTTATGGTCATTTAAAAACTCAATTAGACCTTTTTCCACCCCGACTAAATGTTCCATCATTAGTTCTTGGGCTAATTTTTCATTATTTTCGGCAATCGCACAGTAGATAGCTTCGTGTTCCTCAATGAGTTCCAGTGCTGTTTTTTTATTCGAAAACAACCATAGTTTCCGTGAATCATACATTGTTGCTCTAATTGTACTAGAAATACTGTTTAACATGTCGACAATATAATTATTATTGGATGCTTTGGCAATTGCCATATGAAATTTCCAATCTGCTTCTTCGCCTACCTCTTTATCGTCGATTCCTTGTTTCATTTCTTCTAGAAGATTCTTTAACTGTAGTAAATCTTCTTCAGTTCGTTTTGTAGCGGCTACCCTGACTGCACCAAGTTCTAAAATCCGTCTTATTTCAAAAATTTTTCTAATTTGATCAATATTAACTAACCCCTGTAAGTTTAAAGAAGGGAGTGTAAATTCATCAGCTTTTGTTACGAATGTACCTAACCCCTGTTTTATCTCAATAAGGCCAACAGCCTTTAATGCACTAAGTGCCTCTCTAACAGCTGCTTTTCCTACTGAAAATTGAGTTGCCAAGTTAGGGACTGAATCGAGTTGCTGTCCATGTTGTAATTCTCCTGATTGAATCATTTGTCGAAGCTTTTCAGCAATTTCTTCGGATAGTTTCTTTTTTTCTATTTTAATAAATTTCAATGCATAGTCCCCCATGGTATTGTCCAAAAACATTATAGTTTCTTTTTATTATAATTGAGAATTACACAAATTGAAAATTCCCATTTTATCCACATCCTTTTTAACTTCTCTATGCTATTTTTATAGTAATTAAACTTTGAACGGCATTGCTAGTATGTTAGGAGGCTATTTCATGGATGGTGAAAAATTGGAAAGAGCAACATTTCTTGGAGAATTAACTCAAGAAGAATGTGAATTTCTTTTAGCGCAAGGAACAGAAATTTCCGTAAAGAAAGGAACTCCTCTGTTTTTAGAAGGGGATTTAGATACTCATATTTACTTAATCAAAAGTGGTAAAGTGCGACTTAGTAAGACAAATGTAGAGGGGAAAATATTATTTTTTCAACTAAAACAGAAGGATGATTTCGTAGGTGAGCTAAGTTTATTCAATAACCTCAAAGCTAGTTGCAATGCCTATGTAATAAGCGATGCACGATTAATTCGCTATGAGCGTGTAGTTCTTGAGGACATCTGTCGCCAAAATGGGGCCTTTTCTCTTGCATTTATGCGTTGGTTTTCAAAGCACAGTAATTCTCTCCTTGCCCAATTTCGCGATCTAATTTTTTGTGGAAAGAAAGGTGCACTATTTTCAATTTTAATCCGTTTAAGCAATGCTCATGGCAAAAAGGTCGATGACGGTATCTTAATAGATAAAAAACTAACGAACCAAGAATTAGCACATTATGTAGGGGCTACAAGAGAAAGCATTAGTAGACTTCTTAAAAGTTTAATTAACGAAGGCATTATTTCAATTAACGCTAAATATATCACTGTTCATAACATTGAATTTTTACAAGCTCAACTTCGTTGTGACCATTGTCCTTATGAGGAGTGTACAATATAGCTTTATACATTGAACAGATTTCACCGCGGAATTTGTTCTTTTCTTTTTTCTAGCAAGGTTACAATGACGTTTGTCTCTTAGTATTTCCTTACTAACGAATTCATTAACCCGCCACTTAATTTTCTAACGAAAATTTGAAGTGGGGGGTCTGATCAAAAAATGATAAAGTGGCTGTCCTATATATATCAGAGCACCTCGAAGCCATACTACTATAGATAGAATCTGTACAAAATCTATTTATAGATGCGAGGTGACTAATACTTTGCATTTTGGACAGCCACTTTTGATTTTATTAACTTATAACTGTTTCAGGTTTAACCTGGTTGCGATCTTGATTTAATAGGTAGGTTTGCCCTATTCCAAATATTCCACCGACTACCCAATAAAGAGACAGCGCGGATGGAAAATTTAACGCAAAAATCAATATCATAATTGGCATAATATTGTTTAAAATTGCTAATTGGTTATTAGCAGTTGTTTGCGTTGCCGCGGATACTTTTAATTGAATATATGTCATCAGCGCAGCTAAAATTGGTAAAATGTAAAAAGGATCAGGTGCACCTAAATTAAACCATAAAAAAGAATGTCTAGCTATCTCCTCAGTACGACTGATTGCGTAGTAAAAGGCTAGTAAAATCGGCATTTGTATTAACACCGGCAAACACCCACTGCCAATACTACCAAGTGGGTTTACACCTTCTACTTGGTATAACTTCATCATTTCTTCTTGAAGTTTTTTTTGCGTTTTTTCATCTTTAGCTGAATATTTTACTTGTAGTTCGTTTAATTTCGGTTGCATATCACGTAATGCTTTCATCCCTTTTGATTGCTTAATCATTAACGGGAGTAGCATTAAGCGAATAAAAATGGTTACAGCGATGATTGAAAGTCCAAAATTATGACCAAATAAAACAGCAGTTTTTAATAACAACCATGAAAAAGGATAAACAAGATAGTGATTAAAAAAACCTGGACTCTCCGACGTTATTGGTGAAACCTCAACTCCACAACCTGTTAAAGCAAAAATAGAAACAACGATTACAAAGAATACTACAACTTTTTTACGTATAACTGATGTGAGCAAATGATGAATTCCCATTAAAAATGTCCTCCTCTAAATTAAAAAAATAGTTACTTTTTGAGAAGGAAGAAGGTTGATCTTCATCTAAGGAATTACTTCCTAGTTCTTTTGTCGGTATTTTCCGAAACGCAGTGTGAAGTCTTTCAGTAAAAAAACTAACAGGGATGTCTTCTTTGATTACGCTTGTGGCTGATTTGTCTTTTCTATTTTGAGATTTTATAGATGGCATTACATTACATCGGATGATATATGCCATTAACAATAACATTGAAAGTATTAATGAAAGCCAAATAAGTGAAAGATCAAAAGGGAATTCCACCAGTGCTCACCTCCTTAATTGATAAATTTTGATTTCTACTACATAGTGGTCTTCTTTTATTAATTTCACGACTTAAACCTAACGAAAGGTCGCTACGTAAAAGAATGATATCATAAATATACTGCAAATTCCTAATAAAAATAAACTCGTATTTATCCACGTTAGATTTTTTTCTGTTTTACCACTATAAACAGCAACAATCATGTATACAACAAGTGCAATCAACATTAGAAGTATAGCATCAATTATAGGGCCAAAAACACTTAATTCAATGTTCGCTTTTCGATAAATATCAATATTCAGGAAAAGAGCTGCAAGCCAAGCTAAAAACAAAAAAGTCGCAATATATACAGACACACGTTTCATGGTCAATCCTCCCTTTAATATATTGTTGTTTCGTCTATTTTTTCCAACAAATTCAGTTAAATACAATAAACATCTATGAATGTCGTTGGTAACAAAAAATTGATAGTTTGACAATTTTGAAAATAAGTCTTTCTTTTTCACAAGTTTGTCAGAAAAAACTAATCCAACGAACTTCACTTCATAATAAACTACTTATAAGAACACATTGGAGGGGTGTATATGCAAATTAAGCTTCTAGTAACATCTTGTATTAATAGTAAGCTTTTTGAAAAAAGAGTAGTTGAAGCGGTCGAAGCGAAGGGAATTTATGCAAGTATCGAAAAAATTGACTCCCTACCAGACATAATGAAATACGGCGTAGTTTATACCCCTGCACTTGTTGTCGATGGAAAAGTCGTTTCAAGTGGGAAGATTTTAAGTAAAGAAGAAATAGCACGATTAATCCATTAATTTTATAAGTACCGCTACCCGAAAAAGATGTTTTATCCAATAATTATAGGGAATACTACCATAAAATATCTATGTTTAGGGAGATGAGCTAATGGAAACTACAAATTTTAATTCGCGTGACATTCAATCCTCAACGTACGACGACATAACCCATTCACTTTATATTCGTTTTACTAATGGTAACTATTATGTTTATTATGATGTAATGCCCATTGATTATGTAGGCTTTCTTTCTACAGAGGATCGGAATAAATTTGTTCATGATCGACTTGACGTTAAATATGATAAGCGCAAGCTCCATTAAAAACATAATATTAAGATATGTACCTAACTTCGAACTATTGATAAATCAAAAACCACAATCGTACGGTGATTGAACGTCAATTTTTTGCAAATTATAGGTACATTTTTTTTCGTCCCAGTTTTTTAATGCTTCTCTTATTTGGAACTGGATAACTGCCAAGCAAAAGAAGTCGGCCGTTGTTTCATTCAGGGCTTAGAGCGGAAAATCTTAAATGTCTTGTAAACAAATTACAACATTCGTATTAGGGAAAACTGATCAATATTTCCAAATGAATAAAATTTACCTTTTTTAATAGAAATTAATTGATTATCCTTAGGTAATCAAACTATACTAAAAAGGAGAAAAACTCTAAACTATAGGGGGATTTACAAATGATTATAGGTATTCCTAAAGAGATAAAAAATAATGAAAACCGCGTAGCTATAACACCAGCAGGGGTTATTTCCTTTGTTAACACTGGTCATAGTGTTTTAATTGAAGCGAACGCCGGAATTGGAAGCGGTTTCACAGACGAAGCTTACATAGAAGCTGGGGCACAAATTCTAGAGAATGCTTCAGATGTTTGGGCAAAGTCGGAAATGATTATGAAGGTTAAAGAACCACTACCTTCTGAATATGACTATTTCCGTGAAGGACTAATATTATTTACATACTTACACTTAGCTGCTGAGCTTGAGTTAGCACGTGCATTAACAAGTAAAGGTGTTATCGCTATCGCTTATGAAACAGTTGAAATTAATCGTACATTGCCGTTGTTAACGCCGATGAGCGAAGTTGCTGGACGAATGGCTTCTCAGATAGGTGCACAATTTTTAGAAAAACCAAAGGGTGGTAAAGGAATTTTACTTGCAGGAGTCCCAGGAGTAAAACGCGGAAAAGTAACCGTAATTGGCGGTGGTGTCGTTGGCACGAATGCTGCTAAAATTGCGATTGGACTTGGTGCAGACGTAACAATCATTGATTTAAGCCCTGAACGATTACGATATCTTGACGATATTTTTGGAAATACAATTAATACATTAATGTCAAATCCATTAAATATCGCTGAAGCTGTTCGTGAATCTGATCTTGTTATTGGTGCGGTTCTTATTCCAGGTGCCAAAGCACCTAAGCTTGTTTCAGAAGATATGATTAAAGCTATGTCACCTGGCTCTGTAATTGTAGACGTAGCTATCGACCAAGGTGGAATTTTTGAAACAGTTGATCGTATTACTACTCATAGTGAACCTACCTATGAAAAACATGGCGTCGTTCATTATGCAGTTGCTAATATGCCTGGTGCTGTTCCTCGTACATCGACAATTGCGCTGACGAATGTAACAATTCCATACGCACTACAAATCGCTAATAAAGGTGTTTATACTGCAGTTTCGGAAAACAAAGCATTAGAGCTTGGCGTTAACGTAGCGAACGGTTCAATTACCTATGAAGTGGTAGCTAGAGATTTAGGCTATGATTACGTTCCTGTTCAAGAAGCACTTCACATTAGAATATAATTTGCCGATATTATTTATCAAAACAAAAGAAGACCTTTTAATGGGTCTTCTTTTATTTTGGTAGCAATGAGCTTTTTAACTTAACTTGTTTTGTCGACTAAACTTTGTAGTTGTCTTGTTAATCCATCTAACTCCTCAAATGAGTTCATAATTTCTTCAATACGATGATGTTGCTCTTTCACATGAGCTAAAATTTCTTCTGTTTGTGCGCTCGATTCCTGAGTGACAGAAGAAACCGCGGTGATTTCTTCACCGATTGCTACAGATACTTCTTCAAGCCTCGTTAACATCTTTTGTACATTTTCTGACTCTTTGGCGACCTCCGATGTATTTGCTAGAATTACTTCAAAATTATTTTTTGTCTTCTCAGTAGCTAAAATACTAGCTGAAACCGTTTGTTCCCCTGCGACTATTTGTTTTGTAACTTGTGAAGTTTTTTCTTGAATATCAGTTAAAATTTCGCTTATTTTAATTGTCGAAGATTGAGAACCCTCTGCTAATTTACGAACTTCCGCAGCGACAACAGCAAAACCTTTGCCGTGTTCTCCGGCTCTAGCAGCTTCAATCGCGGCATTTAACGCTAAAAGATTCGTTTGGTTCGATATCTCACTGATCGATGAAAGAATTGCTCCAATTTGGTTCGTTTGGTTATTTAACTCTTTCATAAGTTGACTGGCCGCAGTTATTACTTCGTTCACCTCTGACATATGTGAAGTGAGCTGGCTAACATGGTGATTACCTTCATTGGTAATATCTCTTGTTTTGTTTGAGAGATTGCCCATTTGTTTAGAAATACTAGAAACGTTTGTGACAACTTCGCTTGTGTTATTCACTGATTCATTTATTTCTACAATACTCACTGCTTGCGCTTCAACACCTTTTGTTACTTCAACGAAAGCTGTTGTAATATCATCAGAAGTTTTAGCGGAAGCGACGATATTCCCTTTTAATGTCTCACTAAAATTTGATATCACTTTAACTGAGCGGTTTACTTCTGTTAATAGTTGATCCACTCTCTGTTTACCTTGCTTCATCTCTTCATGCTGTTTGTCCATTTGTTTTTGCATCTTCTCACCAATACGAGCCTGAGTGATTAGAACACTTGTGATGATTATATACATGACGTTCATTGATAGAAAAGTTCTGCCATCAATACCGATGAACATTTTATCCCCAAAAGTCATAAAAAAGTAGTTTGAAAGAATTAATCCAGAAACAGCAGCTGCAGCAATAGAACGATAATTATGATAAAGAGTCATAAAAGCTACAGCTACATAGATCATAAAATAATTTGATAGTTTTGGAGAGGTCGAGACCATCACAAAAATAAGGACACTGAAACAAACTACGACTACATATTGAACATACTGGACTGATAGTTTCTTATACGTCATAAAAGTGATTATACCAACCGCTAGTATCCCGGCAATACTGTATGCAATAATACCATTTGTTGGCACTTTTGATAAGAAGTTACTAGCTAGGCCAAGAAGAAACGCAAACCATAATAATTTTGTCAGCAACTTATTGCGATCTTGTATTACTTTTAGATGTTCATCCATAGATTTCTGCTCCTTAAACTAAGAAATTTTAGTTAACTGTTGTATGTATTATTTTTCTAATTCCTTAATTTAAAGTTAACATAAAATTCAAAAATAAAACATATATTATTTACAAATATATGAAAAATTCAACAACTTTCTACAAGTTTCTCTCCGTTTCATCAAACCATGCCGCCGGTAAGTCGCTGGATTACCTCTCTCTTCGCTGTAAAACTCTAACGAATTTTAGAGGCTCGTTCAAGGAAATCCACCGACTTCTTTTATAAATTTGTTTTGCTATCTTGATAAATACTATATTTAGATAGTTTCCGTATTAGATTAAAAGCACTCTCCTAAACTTCTGACAACCTTTAACTGTTTATGTGTAAGTTGGTTTTCTAGTGGGTCAATATAAATACCGTTCATCCCCATTAATAATGCTGGGGCTATTTCATTAATGAAATTATCTCCAACAGAAACCACTTCTTTTGGATCTACTTCGTATTGTTCAACTAGATGCTTAAATAGTTCTTCTGTTTTAGAAGGCTTTTTAGCAGAAGTAATGATATGTTCAAAAACTCCGTCTAAGTTTAGTTCCTTAAGTAAACGTCCAACATCATCAATATCACTATTTGTCACAAGAACGATTTTTTTTGTTGCTTTTAATTTCAATAAGCCTTCTCTTACACCTTTAATTGGCTCCAATCGAAATTGCTCTGTAACCATATATTCCTTTGTCTCTACATAGCGATCATGACAATTTTGGACTCCGTAATGCTTTGCTGCTACAAACGGTAGCCACCACCCATCGCCAATTGCAATCATTTTTTCAAAGTCGAAAGACAAATGTTCACTATACACCTCTAAAGACTGCTCGTCGGGCCATACTTCACCATGCCATGTTTCTACTTTTACAACTTTTAAAGTAAATGGATCTAAAGTTAATACGGTATCACGTATAACATCATATGCCTTCCCTATTTTGATCGGGTGATTACCGCTTTTCATCATTTCGTAATCTCGAAGAAATGCTTGTTTATTTTCTATAGCTACATCTAATAGAAGACGTTTTGCATAATAATCAAAATGATCAGTTCCTTCGTATAAAGTTCCATCTAAGTCAAAAATAAACAACTTTCCTTCTTTAAACATGAGCTCCATTATGTATTGCACTTCCTTTCTATATGTACTAAATAGCTTAGTATATATTATCTTAGAAAACAAATGATTAGAGAGTGATCACTTATATTCTTACCCTGGATAAACAAGTATTGCCGCAAACGTCTTGCTCTAGTATCTTCATTGAAAAGTCGCTTGAGCTCTCTCTTCGCTAGAAAACTCTAATGAATTTTAGAGGCTCGTTCAAGGAAATCCAGCGATTTCTTTTAGAAAGCTGTTTAAAATCTTTTGGATAATAGTAAATTATTACTGCTCAAAAACTATTTCATGCAAAAAGAGGCTACAAATTTGTCAGCCTCTTTAGTCATTTATAAGTCATTTATATATATTGTTTAATTGTCATCATCTGTTGTTTATTGTTCTCGAAAAGCTTTTCATTGAGTTGTGCTTGATAGGCACGTTCAAAATCAGCCTTCGAAAATTGACGCTTTGAAATGGTAATTGTTATAAAGAAAAGATTAAACACCATACAAAGACCCCTCCCTTCCTTTAAACATAGTTAGGTTAAGCCTTTCACCTTTTTGTACCAAGCTAAAACCGGAAAACATATCATCATTGACATTAGAAAAACCTCCTTTTAAAAGTTAGTGTAAAAATTATAAAAACATTATTTGTTGATCAATATGCTTTGTTTTTACAGCATCTAAATGTGACTCTACTTGTTCAATCTGGTACGCTTTAGAAATTTCTTCATTTGAAAATTTCCGTTTTGAAATAGTTACTGTAAAAAAGAATAAATTTAATAACATATACTCACCTCCTCACAAAAATTAATAATATATGAATGATCAGTCGCAATTATGCTTAGTTTTTTTGACTGAATATTCCTGTTTTCTCCAACTTAGTTTATCCATAAATTTACCAGTGTAAAACAGCCGATAGGCCAGATTTCTTTCCGCCTTAAGGCTGATTGTTACAAATACACATGAAAAAGCCACAAGAGAAACCTCCTGTGGCAGTAAATGACAATAATCATCCTACTAAAAAGTCTAAATTTCTAGTCAATAATTGGTCGACTAAAAGAAGTTTACTCTTCGTAGTACACAAAGAAAGCCACAGGATTGTACGGTCCTGTGGCTTAAATATACTCAAAAATGGATAGTTAGAGACTATTTATGCTTCAGATACCGAACGAAAATTATTTAATTTATTAACCTTGATTACATAGCCTTGCATCATTTCGTTCAGCTCCTTTTCCATAAATTTATCTTACATAGGAAATTATATCCAATAACAGATTAATTGTAAACATAATTTTTACTTTTTAGGCATTATTTTCTCGTATTCGTTTTTGCCAGCCTTTGCTTGCTTTAATGAAGTCATATCCTTAATTACCTCTATCAATTGTGTCTCTGCTTCTTGATGATAGTCAATTGTTCGAAAGCCGTCTGCTCCACCTCTCATAAAATATAAGGAGAGCTGACTAACTTTTTGCTTATATTCTTTTTCAAACGCCATTTTATATAGATAAAGCTGCGGAGTATAGTAGCTTATTAGTTGCTCATAATTCTGACTTTTGTTCGTTTTTAAATCAATCAGATGATAAAGACCATCCTTTTTAACAATTTTATCAATCTCACCAATTACTTGAACTCCTTCTATTTCAACGCTAAACGGCCATTCATTTGCAACTGTTCTACCGAGATTCAACTTTTCTAATACACGGTAGTTATTTATGAGTTCTTCCAGTGCCTTTTCATAACGCCCTTTCTCAAGCTCATCTTCAACCATTGCTAATGCTTCTTCTTTCGCGTCATCATAATCATATCCGTAATCAAGTAGCTCACAGGCACGATGAACAGCGGTTCCTAGAGTTGCACCAGAAAGTTGCTCATCGGAACGACCAATCTCAAGCTTATTAGATTTTTCTTCAAGCCAGTGGTCTTCGACTTTCACTATATATTTGTAGTAGTAGTTCAAAGGATCATTAATAAATGCCATGATTTCCGATACAGAGAAACTCTCGCTTGTTAACTCCCTTTCGATGAGCATAGCTGGCTCATATGGAACTCCGGTGTCTTCCCATTTTTGAAATTCTGGAACCTGTGGGATTTCCTGAATGTATGTTTGAATATGACCATTCTTTTCAATTGCTTGTAGCAGCATATCATACCAAGAATGACTCGTAGTCTTTTCAAGAGTTGATAAAACTAAATAATCTTTTGCTCGCGTAACAGCAACATAAAAAAGTCGTTTTGCTTCTTCGATTGCTTGATCCTTCGATCTTGTTTTAATCGCTTTAAAGGATGGCGATGACTTTTCCGCTGGAGTTTTTAACTGGTCTATTTCTTTTTTGTATTGGACTGCTAGGCGAACATCTTTATCAAAACGAATCGTTCCTGAATCTCCTTTTGGTCCTTTTGCCAAGTCTGGTAAAAAGACAATCGGAAATTCCAATCCTTTTGAAGCATGAACTGTCATAATGTGAACCATATTCCCTTCAGCAAGCTCTACTTCTGCTTCTCCTTCTTTTTCCGACAAAACGGCTAGCTGTTTTACTTGTTTCAGTAACTCGTCTAAAGAAGAAGTTTGAAACTCAGCCAATACATCGATTAGCTTTTCTACATTTCTTATTAACTGAATGTTATTTCTCTGTAATAGAAGCATCGCCTTTAAACCAGAAGTCAAGAGAAGATCTTCTAGATAATCTTTCATAGCTACTTGAGGTGTGTAAGGAACCCAATTCTCATAAAACTGTTTTAGTTTGGTTAAGGAACGCTTTAGCTCTTCATTAATACTCTGATCATTGGCAAAAATTCCTTCATAAATGTAAGAAGCTAAACTCGTCTCTTCTTCTAAACATTCATCAATCGTTAAAAAACCTTCTACAGAAACACCAAATAACGGGCTTCTAAGGAGAGAGAGAATGTAAAGTGGTTCCCATGGTCGATTGATCCACTCAAGAAGAGTAAGCATGTCCCTTACCTCCTGTTTCTCATAAAAACCAATGCCACCATAAACGACATAGGGAACTCCTTTGTCCTTTAAAGCTTTCTCTAATTTCGCTAACTTTGTTCGAGCCTGAATAAGAATAGCAAAATCACGCCACTCTGGTGCACGCCACGTATCCTTGTCTGAGACGATTTTGGGCTTTTCCTCGATTAAGCCAAGCATTCGGTTTGTGATAACTTCGTATTCAGTGAAAAGGCCTTCTTTTTCTTCTTCCAAATCTTCTGTTTCTTCACCAACTGGAACGGTAATTAGTTCAACGCGACGCTTTCGTTCTTCTTCACCATTACGATGGCTGTTTATCGTTGTGTAGTTAATTTTATAAGAGCGGTCTGAGACGGTTTCTTCACCACCCATAATCTCCCCAAAAGCCTGATTGACGAATTCAATAATGCTGTCGCAAGTTCGATAGTTAGTGCTCATGTTAATAAAATCACTCTTAGAGTCTTGTTTAGAATACTCAACAAGCTCCTTCATTAAGCTAACATCCGCACCTCTAAAGCGATATATGGATTGCTTCCCATCACCTACAACGAATTGGAAAGCAGGTTGAATAAATCTTAACATATTCATTTGTAATTGATTTGTATCTTGAAACTCGTCGATCATCATATGCTTAAATTTTTGTCGACAAGCTACTTGGACAGCTTCGTTTTCTAACAAAGCAATTGCCCTTTGTTGTAAGTCTGAGAAGTCAAGGGCAGCCCGCTCACGCTTTCTAGTATCATATTTTTCATGGAAGACCGCAAGCATATGGGCAAAAAGCTTAATAATCTCTTTTATCTCTTCAATCTCTTCTTCCGTTGGCCCTTTAAAATTTTTCCACGTTTCTTTTAACGGTTTGAAAAATTGTTCATACAGCTCATATAAAGGGGGATTTTTCTCTTTCCAACTGCTAACAATCCTTTTAGGCATAGCCTCTACTAGTTCAATATATAATCCTTCTGGATTTTCAAATGATGAAGTGCCAACTGTCGCAAAGTGGTTAACGATACTTTTCTGAACTTTTTCCTCTTCATCGAACTCCATAACAAATGATTTGGCATTCTCATAAAATTGCTCTAGCACCGCTTTACGAGCTGATTCAATTGTTGCTAATTGTATAGCAATAATTTCCTCGCAATTAAAAAAGGATTCAAGCGAAGATACTGATGTAATGATTTCCTTCATTTGACTGTAAACGGCTTTGATCGCTTCTTTTAGCTGGTTACGAGTATAATAATTGTATAGTGGTCGCCAAACTTGATGATACTCAGGAGACTCATACATTACTTCAAAAATATCAATCTGAATTAACTTGGACTGAACATCATCAAGGACAGTAAAGTTTGGGGTTACATCTGCTTCGAAAGCATATTCATGTAATAGCTTGTGACAGAAACTATGAAACGTTGTAATTAGAGCACCATCTAATGCTTCTTTTTGTTCCTGCCAGAACTCACGAGCCTTTTGCTGCTCAGCTTGTGGATAAGCCTTTTCAACAGTTAGACGCTTTGCTTCGATCCGTCCCCTGATACGATCCTTCATTTCACGAGCGGCTTTTTCCGTAAATGTGATTGCGACAATTTCTTCAACTGCTGCACCAATAGGGGAACAAGAATTACCTAATCTTTCTTGGAGCTTTTGTTCACAAAGGTGAACGTAACGCTCTGTCAAAACACGAGTTTTTCCTGATCCAGCTCCAGCTGAAATGACAACTAACGGTTTTTCACTAAAGATCGCTGTTTCTTGCTCTGGATTAAACTTCATTTCCATTCCCCCTCACCTGCTTCAATTTGATCTTGAGTAACGCGACAAACAGGTTTGTATAAGCAACTACTAATACACTTTAAAGGTTTTACTGAAAAGTCATGACTACTCCCTTCCCAAAGCTCACTTAACCGTTTCTTTAACTCATATTTCGCTAAGAAAGTTTCAGATTCAAGGGTTTCTTCTTTTGTCGCTCTAAAATTAACAGAAAATGGACTGTTTTTCTCGAAGTGTTCTTCACGCCAAACACTATTTCCAGCTCGTTTCACTGGATCTCTTAAGGAGATATACGAAGCACCGTGGGCGGTTATTTTCCCAGGTAAACTTTCGAATGAACTTGATAAATCTATTTCGTAATGACCATTTGCTAAGCGATTTTCCATCGCTACTAAATATAAAGGGAGCTGAAGCTTTAAGCCTGGACGAACTTCTCTATCAAAATTTAGCGACGCTAGTCCTGACTTATAGTCATAGATAACAAAACCTTGTTCATCAATATCAATGCGGTCAATTTTCCCTGTTAACGTGATCGTCGTTTCGTCATTAATTAATAAATCAAGCTCAATAGCCTCTTCTAAGCGGAAGAGATGCATCGTTTGAAGCTGCTTATTTTCCCAGAAATGCTTCTTTTCAGCGAGCCACCATTTACGGAGCTTTTTCTGCCATTCTTCTTTTTCAATTGAAAGCTGTAACTTTGAAAAATCGAGATGCCTAGACTCGACAACGGTCCATTCTTCTTCAAAAATATCCATTAATGTTGTTTCAGCTATTTCCGACATATCCGCAGTGAAAGTAGAGAAAGGCTGTCCAACTAAGTTCATCTGTTTATAAAACTTTTCAATAATCGTATGGAGCATCGATCCTGTGTCACGAAAGTCAATCGTTGCTCGCTTTTCCAGCGGTTCTTTTATATTTAAAATTCGCTCTAGAGCAAATTTAAAAGGACACATCGCATAGCTTTCAAGCATTGTTACTGATAATTTATCTTTTCGTAATTTCTGCTTCCACTCGAGGGAAACTTTCTCGTTGCCCTCCTCTAATTGTGCTAGCTTAGTCACCATCGTCTCGAGCTCGATCGGCAGTTCAGATACTTGTTTGCCTATTCCAACGTGATAAGCCATCTTTTCGACACGATCTTCTTTTGTAAGGCTTTCTGCCTTTGCAAAACGAGCTGCTGAACTATACTTTCGTTCTTCAGTTTGACTTTTCCAAGGTTCTAAGAAGCCTGAAGGTAGCAGTGGATTATGCGGATCAACACCAACTACGTAAGAAAACGAAAGCGAATTCGATACTAGAAATAACTGTCGAAAGAAAGCATCATCTTTTTTTCGAAATAATTTACTAGATGGGGCTGCAAACGGAACTGGGAGCTTCCGTAAATCACTTTCTTGAAAATACCCACCTAACTTATGTCCCTTTGGAAAAGTCCCTTCATTCATACCTAAAATGTATAGATCTGTCCCTTTAAATAAAGCAATGTCACGGAATGTATATAGCTGAATTCCATGTTTAGGGGTACGTTCTACATAGATAGCGCCCTTTTCAAGCCCCTCGCTTAACCACTCGACAAAAATATGGTAGTGAACTTGTAACTCTTTAAGACCTTGACTAGCTAACATGTCCAGCTTTTTTGTTAGGTGATCAATGATATACTCTAGCACCTTCCATTCATTGCGAATTTGTTGTAGTTTTTTTGTGCTAGATTCAGAAAGAAGTTGCATTTTCCACGTTTTCGTAAGCCGGCTACTTTCTAGTAAATTCTTTACATCCTTTATGTAAGAATATAAGCTCGCTTTTTTAGGTATGGTTTTGCGAAAAGCAACGTATACATCAGTCTCTTCTTTCATTTCTTCGTCTAAAAATCCCGTTTCTACGTAGGCTTTCTTCTTGGTCATATAATCGAAGCTTGTAAAAAATTGCAGCCTTAACAAAGAATCAATAAGGTCAAGGCTGTCCCAACGACTCGTAAATCTACCATTATGCTTTAAGATTGATTGATGAATGAATTGAAAAAGGAGCGAAGTTTTTAGTTCCTTCTTTTGCGGCCGCTTAATTGGGATATTTTGCAGCTTAGCTAGCTTCACAAACTTCTCAAGATAACTTCTTTCATCAGCAAGTAACACTCCTACTTTTGAAAGTGGAACTACTTCACTTTTTTCAGCAATTTCCTGAAGTATTCCGTAAATTTCTTCCTCCATTGTTGTAGCTGAGCTTACTTTAATGTCAGGTTCAGTTTGTTTTATTGGAAACTCAGCTTCAATTATTTCAAAACCGATCGTGCGAAGCTGAGCTTTCGTCTCCTCAATAATTTCAGCACCTTCAATAAAAGGTAAATAAATCGTGATATCAACGCCTAATGAGACGAAATAGTTAATAACCATATATTGCAGGGTACTAAAGTCCAAATAGCCATCAATGACGATTCCACCAAGATTTATATTATCAAGATGTTCCAATGAGACCGCTTGATGTATGCGATTTTCCGGATCCAGCAAACGTTGTTTTTCGACCCACTCAGTTTCATATTCAATAAAGACATCACTCATCTGCTTGAATTGTGGTGGTAAGTCGTTAATCGTCAATCCGATTCGTTTTAGTTGCCCATACGTCTCTGCATATGCTTTGGCTTTATGGCGCAGTTCTTCGGGGGTTTCTAGAAACCGACTTTTATCTCTTGTTATTAGCTCTTGAAAAAACAGAGTTCGCTCACTTTCAGATACAGGAAAAAAATTAATATTCGCCTTCTTTAAAATTAAATCTGCTAAATCATCGAAGGTTTTAAAAGCGATACCAACCTTTTGCTTACGAGCTTCTTGAAGATATTTATTTGAAGGCAAAATGTAATAAATCGGATTACCAATGTTTTTCTGTTTTTCAAAACTTTCCGTAAGCCGCGCAACATTTGCCACTTCAGTAATTGGTGAGGTCCTAACAACTAGCATTGTCTCACTCCTTATTTATTTAAATAAGTAATATTATACCGGTAATTTCCAATTGATTAAAGACTTGTTAAATATAGAATATATGTTCTTATCCATTTTAGCATTATTTGTGGAATTATCTCAATATGAACTTAAGTCTAATGAAAAAAGCTGACCATATACTAAGTGTCGCTCACCTCATTGACTAAACTTAGATGATTAATAACATCTATGCTTTGACAACCACGAGTGAGCAGGCACTTATAGGTCAGCTGCTACGTTTATATTTTCTCTGGAACTGTTATTAAGCCACGTTTCACGTAACTTCTTATCAAATTTAATTGCTGATCCAAATAAATAATTGCCACAAAAGGTTCGTCAATTCTTGACTGGTAGCGGAGATCAAACCAATGGACTTCATAACCATCCTTGATTTTGACTATTTTTGCATGTAAATATGGTGAATATTGAAGTAAATGATGGACGAAATGATTTTGCTTAGCCGCTTTAATGATTTGGTTTTCGTCGCTTGTTTTTTCGATTCTCTTTAACCAGGTGATTGTATCTTTCTCATACTTTCCAAGCCTGTAGTTTTCTTCACAACTAGCAATAACCGTCCAGGAGTTCATTGAGAAAGTAGGGATTAGCGTGTATGTCTCGCCATCTTTACTGTTTTGTTTTAAAGCAAATAATATGTTTCTAGCTTTGAGTATTCGAAGAAGAACATAACAACTAATCAACAGATAAATAAAGGCAAATGTAAGAGCTTGCGGAAAACCAATGCCCCAGGCTATGAAACCAATAATATGGAGGATCATAATCGTAGGATCAAAAATTGGCAAGACATTTAGTGCAAGCCACTTTTTCGTAAACGGTCGTAATGCTTGTGTCCCATAGATATTACATATATCAACTATGACGTGTAAGAAAACAGCAACTAAGCTCCAAGTAAAAAACGTGAAGAAATAGGAACCACTATAAAACAGCGTCATGATTGTTGCGATAATAGTAGCAAGAAGCATGATGACTGGTAACGAATGGCTCAGCCCACGATGATGTTGAACATAAGTTTCATTTCCTTTTAATTTATACAAGCAATCAATGTCTGGTGCATTCGAACCTATAATCGTACATGCTAAAATTCCCATTGTTAGTTCAGGGTTGCCAGCAACCGTAGGATCAAAAAATGACAGCCCTGCTAACCCAATACCGATTGTAACATGTGTCGTTGTGTCCATTTTGCTATTCCTCCTATTATCCTTTTAACCTCTGATAGGTGAACCGCCTCTGTTCATAGTCTCCTAATATATCATTTGCAACGGTTCTCGTTGCATTTGGAAAGTGCAGGTTTGCTAAGGAACGCTTCATTTTATTTAACTTTGCTTCATCACGAACAAGTTGTTTTGTTTGCAAGGCTAATTGCTCAACTTTTTCATTCCAAACTGCGGCTCCTTCGTTATGGAAGAAGCGAGCATTTTCACTTTCTTGTCCTGGTGTCGCTTTAGGTAAAAGAATAGGGGTGTTAGTTGCCATTGCCTCTGATAAAATAATTCCGCCTGGTTTTGTAATGACGCAGTTAGCTACTTTGAGTAATTTAGCCATCTCAGTTACATACCCAAGAACTTTGACGTTTCGATTGTTCGAATATGTTTCCCGTAAATTTTTATATAAATCTTCGTTTTTACCGCAGACAATGATTAGTTGTAATAAAGGATCTCCCTCAAGTAAATGACATATTTCTTTCATTTCTTTTGAAACCCCATACGCGCCAGCAACAATTAGAACAGTCTTCAGTGAAGGCCGAAGCTGATACTTTTGATACACGTCTTGGATGTTCATTTGCTTTTCGAAGTCATTATGAATAGGCATACCTGATAAAATAATATTTCTATTGTGAATGCCTAATTGCTGTAAATCAGATTGTAGCTTCGCTGAGGCAACATAATATTTATCAATGCTAGGATGGACCCAAGAGTGATGCAAGCAATAATCCGTAATGACATTATAAGTTGGAATGGCCGAATTCGTTTTCTTTCGATGAAACGGTACCGCAAATGAAGGGAATGTATTAATGATCAAATCTGGTTGCTCTTCCTCAACAATCTTGCAAAGTTTAGAGTAGCCATATGAGAGAATATTAATGTTCTTTCGCTTTGAAATTTCCTTACTACTATAGTAAAAAAGTCGATAAATCTGTCTACCACTTTTTGTATAGCTTTTCAAATAGATCTTTTTTGTCCATTCATGGATTAATGGACTAGTTTCGTAAAATAGATCCTTCATTATTACTGTCGTATCACTGTGAGATATAAATTCCTCTTTTAGTGAATGAGCAACTTGAAGGTGACCATTCCCGTAATTGGCTGTTAAGATTAATATTTTTGGCCCGCTCATATTGCAAACTCTCCTTTTAAAAGTTACTTTAAGCAGTAATTTGCTTTCTTTTTTGTAATACATCTGAGAAACTACCAACTAGCTGTGTAAAAATTTTCTCCCATGATTGGGACAACGCAAATTGGCGGGCATTTCTTCCAAAATGTCTTCGTAAATGGAGATCTTCTAAAAGGATCGTGCTCTTTTCAACAAACTCCTGTACATTTTTCGATTCACATAAAAATCCGTTTTCCGTATCACAAATCAAGTGTTGAACTCCACCAGCTTTTGCTCCTATTACTGGTAGACCTGAACTTTGAGCTTCCAAAACGACATTTCCAAACGTCTCCGTTGAGGAAGGGAATAGAAAAATATCACTAGAAGCATATACCAAAGCAAGTTCTTCTCCTTCCATAAATCCTGCCCAAGTAATTTGTGGATCCGCTTTTTCTGATAGTTGTTTGAGAAGTGGCCCATCACCAACAATAAATAAATGGGTATCGCGTTTCGTTTTCTCAGGTAAACGATGAAATGTGTCTAGAACAACTTGAATATCTTTTTCAGGAGCAATTCGACCAACATAAAGTAGGATTTTTCTTTCTTTTATCTTAAATCTATCCCGAATTGTATTTGTGCGTTTGATTGGGGAGAAAAACGTATGATTGACCCCTCTTCCCCAAACATCAATATCATGATGAACGTCTTGACTGAGTAGCTTTTGTTTCGTACTTAAGGACGGAACAAAAACCCTGTCAAAAGAACGGTGAAACCAAGTCATGTATTTCCAGATCCAATTTTTGAGAAAAGTGAGGTGATAATACTGTAAGTAATCATCAAAATGAGTATGGTAGGAAGCTACCATCGGTATGTTGTGTTTTTTTCCATAATGGAGACCGTATAGACCTAGATTAAAAGGGGTTGCAACATGAATGAGGGTTGGCTTAAAATCTTCTAACGCTTGTTTAACTTCTAAGGGGTTTGGAAGGGCAATTCGGCATTCTGGATATAAAAGAAACGGAATACTCGTAAAACGTTTTACTTGCGGCACAGCTGGAACCGGAGAACTACTATCAGGGACAAATAACTTATATTCAATCCCATTTCGCTCTAAAAAATTGGTATACCTCTTTAACGTGCGGGCAACCCCATTGATCTCCGGGGTGTAAGTATCAGAAAAAATCGCAATACGCATCTCAACCACTCCCATTCATTCGTTGATCACTTCTTATTCTCAATTTAACAAAAGATTATGAAAACAGTGTTGAGCTCATATTAAGTTTTCTAAAAAAAACTCAACAAAACGATAACGTTAGCTTAACAATTTCAGATTATGATAAAAGAAGTGAGAGAGCGCTGCTTTGAGGTAAATACGTTAGGGGGAATTGTCATGAACCGCATTGTAACGTGGATAACAACGAGTGACACACATGTATTTCATTATGTTAACCAACAGTTAAGGTGTAAACTATTCGATTTTCTTCTGCCGAGAATGACCCACATGGGTGGGGCAACGTTTACGATTAGTAGTTTGTTACTAGTGATGATCATCGCTAATCCTATTGGTCGATCTTGGGCGACTCAGGCACTACTTTCTCTTGTCTTAAGCCATATCGTTGTTCATTTCATTAAGAAAGCCTATTGTAGGCAACGCCCTTACACAAAGTTAGCTAATGTCAACTTGTCATCAAATCCACTTAAGGATTATTCATTTCCATCTGGGCATACTACAGCTGCTTTCGCTATTGCCGTCGCATTTTCGCTACACTCTTTATTATTAGCGATGTTTCTTTTACCTGTTGCTATCCTTATAGGTATATCTCGTATGTATCTTGGTTTACATTATCCGACGGATTGTCTAATTGGGGCATTACTGGGGACTATTAGTTCAATTATTGTAGTTTACGTTACTAATATTTAATTTTTTGAAAGACGTAAAAGAAACCAAAGCATTGGGTCACTTCGATGCTTTGGTTTTCTTTTATGTCTATGAACTATTTTTCTTAGTTATTATCCAAACAGCTACGTTTTTTAGCCGAACTAATTGATTTACTAGCTAAATTTAATCCATTTTTCCCAAAACACCATCTTCAATATCCAAGTTGATTTTTTGAGTTAAGGGTACAACTGATGGCCTTCCTATTGAATGGTACTCAACGTTGGCACGCTCAGCTTCAGGAAGAGAGTAGCAATTTCTTCCATCAAATATCATTGGGTTACTCATTAATGCTTTATATTGGTGTAAATTAAAATTCTTAATTTCTTCCCACTCCGTTAAAATTAGAACTGCATCAGCATCAGTTAAAGCAGTGCTAATACTTTTCGTATAAACGATTTCACCAGGCAAATATTTCTTTGCCTCGCAAATTGCGACTGGGTCATAAGCAATCACAGTTGCACCACTACTAATTAACTCTCTAATGACAACAAGTGAGGCTGCCTCTCTTATGTCGTCAGTCTTAGGCTTAAAGCTAAGGCCTAATACAGCAATATTTTTATGAATAAGAGAAGGTATCCGTTTCTTTAGTTTTTCTACTAAAATAAGTTGTTGTTTATTATTTACTTCAATAACCGATTTTAATAATTGGAACTGATGTTGAAGATTGCCAGCTAGTTGAACTAGGGCATTCGTATCTTTAGGAAAACATGAACCTCCATAGCCAATTCCCGCTTGTAAAAATTGATTTCCTATCCGCTTATCAAGTCCCATCCCGTAAGAAACTGCTTCTACGTTCGCACCAGTTTTTTCACACAAATTAGCAATCTCATTTATAAAACTGATTTTAGTAGCTAAAAAAGCATTTGAAGCATACTTAATCATTTCTGCACTACGAATATCAGTTTTATAGATTGGAATGCCAAATGGTTTATATATGTTTGCAACCATCGTAGCAACTTCATCACTTTCAGCCCCAATCACGATGCGATCACCATGGAATGTATCAAACAATGCAGAACCTTCACGAAGAAACTCAGGATTAGAAACGATTTCAAAAGGAATTTTTGAGTGCTGCTTAATAATCGTTTTTATTTCTTCATTTGTTCCAACTGGAACAGTACTTTTCGTGACGATAATTTGTAACCTCTTCATAAACTTAGCAATATCAATAGCTACTTGTTTTATATCATTCAAATTTGCAGTGCCATCTGCATTTTGAGGGGTACCAACTGCAATATACACCACTTCTGCATCTTCGTATGCATATATAGGATTTGTTGTAAAAAAAAGTTTTTTATTAATGATATTTTTATTTAAAAGTTCTTCTAAGCCGGGTTCGAAGATAGGGCATTGACCATTCTTTAACATTTTAATCTTTGATTCATTTACATCGATACATATAACATCGTGACCAATCTCGGCTAATGCTACTCCCGTTATTAAACCGACATACCCTGTTCCTACTACTGTAATCTTCATCTAAAAACCTCCAACTTTATTAATATAAGATGGGCTACCTCCCGAAAAATTAGTTCCTATCTATCACTAATTTTACCAAGAGAATATTAAGCCAGAGTAAAGATTACCTAAAGATCAATTATACATTTTTGTGTAAGTTAAAATTTGCTCAAATACTTCATTTGGGCGTTCTTCGGTTATTAAGTGTCCAGTTTTCTTGTATGTGACAAGTTGGGAGTTTGATAAATCGCTTACTAACTTCTTTCCCACATAGACTGGTACAACTGTATCCTCTTTCCCCCAAATTAGTAAGGTAGGTAAATTAATCATTTTTAGTTGTTCACTCGTTAGATCACCTTCACGGTATCTTAATAAACTAATTAGTGAGGTATAGAAAGCTTTTTCTTGTAGGGGCTTACCAAATTCTTCGATATGTTTATCTGTAATTAACGATTTATCATAAAAAACATTTTGTAAATAAGCCTCTACTTCTTTCTTCTTAACAAATCGTTCAACGAAATATTGAAAGAAAGGTAAATACGAACAACAGACCAACGCTCTTTTCGCTTTTTTCAAGTAACCGGAACTGCATAATAGAATTAATTTACTTACTTTCTCTGGAATTGCTTTTGCCGTATACAGTGCTATTTGTCCTCCCATTGAATGTCCAACGATAAAGACACGATCAAGGTTGAAATGATCGATACACTCCGCTATTAACTGGGCGTAGTTTTTAAAGGAATATTGAAAAGAAGTTGATTTTTCACTTCGCCCAAACCCTGGTAAATCAATGGCGATAACCGAAAAATGCTTTTCTAATAGTGGGTAGAGGCGGTTAAACGTGTATGAAGACGACGCAAACCCGTGGATTAAGAATAGTGGTGGTTTTTCACTTAACGAGTATTTACAATATATATTCACATTCGCAACCTCGATCAATTCTTCAAAGTAAGGCACAATATTCAACTCCACATCTTAAAATATAGATGTATTATTTACTATTGGGAGTTTTTACATGTGACATTTACAAAAAATTTAAGCTTACTCACGCAAAAAAGCTTGGCGCCGACATGGCAACCTAGCTCTTTTGTCCACTCCAGATGGACTTTTAAGAAAAAATGTCCATTTAGGGTGCCAGGCACCTAAAATGCTGTACCTACATGGTAAGTATTTGCTGTTCTCTCATCATATAGCCAATGCTTCGCACCGTTTTAATATAAGTGGGTTTACTTCGGCATGGTTCAATTTTTTCTCTAATTCTACTAATAAATACATCGATGACACGTGGCTCAACTAATAGTCTGTCATCACCAACTACCGACAAGAGCTCTTCTCTGGAAATCGGTGTACCTTTCTTTTTACTTAAATAGAGAAGCACTTCAAACTCTTTCATTGTCAATTCTACACGTACATCTTTGACATACACTGTGTAGTTGGACGGCATTATTGTAATATCTCCATTGATAATCAGATCGTCTTTATTTTCAACAAAACTAGTTTTATCCGAATTCCGTTTTGGCCAAACGATATGTTGCCTTCTAAGTATTGATTTTACCCTGGCAACCAATTCTTTTGGTCGAATTGGCTTGCGAATAAAATCATCAGCACCTAATTCTAGACCTAGCACTAAATCAAATTCCTCGTCTTCTGCTGACAAGAGAATTAATGGCGTCCAGTTCTCATCCTTCATTCGTAATGTTCGACAAAAATCAAAAGCAAGATATCTTGTACAGTCTAAGTCTAAGAGGATTACGGTTGGTTCTTCTGCCTTAATCAATTGTAGACCTTCCTCAGTATCATTCGCGTGAAAGAGTTGGAATCCAGCTACACGAAAGCAATCATTGATGTGCGAGGTGATAAATGGGTCGGAATTAATAATGAGTACTTTTTGGGTCATTTTATTCCTCCAACAACGAGCTCTTTAGTAGAAAAGAAGAGAAGCTATAGTATGCATCTCCTCTTCGTTCGTGGGCATTAGTTCAGGTCAAAATACTGTCCATTTACTTCATAAATAATTAGCTCTGCAATATTTGTTGCATAGTCAGCAATTCTCTCAATGTACCGTGAGATAAATGCAAGTTGCGTCACTTGCTCAATTTCCAATTGCTCTGAAATAACAATGTTAAATATTTTCTTAACGAACTGAGCATACATTTCATCAACTTCATCATCCAAAGTGGCAATTTGCTGTGCTTCAAGCACATTTGCGTTTTCATAGGCAATTAAAGCCTTTGATAGCATCTCACTAGCCTTGTTTGCCATTTGTAACAAAAGAGCCGTGTCAATTTTCGTTACTGTCATTGGAATTCTTTTAGCTGCCTTCGTGATATCAACAGCTAAATCACCTACCCGTTCAAGATCACTTGATACTTTAAAAGCAACAATGATTTTACGTAAGTCTGATGCGACTGGTTGTTGTCTAGCGATCAGTAATGTTGCTTTTTCATTGATGGCAATTTCTTGTTGATTGACCTTCACATCATTTTCCTTAATCGTTGCAAACTTTTCAGAATCATTGTTAATAAAAGCATCCATTGATTGGTTAAAGGCATCATTCACTTCATTACCTAATTGGACAATACTTCCTTTTAAACTTGTTAATCCCGAATGAAATGTCTCTCTCGTCTGCATATTCACTTCTCCTTATTAACCGAATCTACCAGTAATATAGTCTTCTGTTCGCTTATCTTTTGGATTCGAAAAAATTCGATCTGTATTATCATATTCAATGACTTCTCCATTAAGGAAAAATGCAGTCTTATCAGAAATTCTTGCAGCTTGTTGCATATTATGAGTAACGATAATGATTGAATATTGCTGCTTTAATTCTTCCATCAACTCTTCTACCTTTAGAGTTGACTTTGGATCTAATGCACTTGTCGGCTCATCCATTAAAATCACTTGTGGTTCGACCGCCAAACAACGAGCAATACATAATCGTTGTTGTTGTCCACCTGAAAGACTATACGCATTTTCATGGAGTCTATCTTTTACTTCATCCCAAAGCGCGGCACCACGTAAACTTTTTTCTACCACTTGATCTAGGATCTTTTTATTTTTTATGCCGTGAATTCTAGGTCCATAAACAATATTTTCATAAATTGATTTTGGAAAAGGGTTTGGCTTTTGAAAGACCATTCCAACCTTGGTTCTTAGTTCTTCAACATGAAACTTCGGATCAAAAATATCTCTTCCTTGATAAATAATGCTCCCAGACGTCTTTACCCCTTGAACCATTTCAACCATACGGTTCAACGTTTTAATGAATGTTGATTTCCCGCAACCTGATGGGCCAATAATCGCCGTTACATCATTTTCATAGAAATCTAGTTGGATTTGCTTTAATGCTTGTTCTTTCCCATACCATAAGTTTAATTGATTTACTTCATAAACTTTCTTTTTATCTAAGTTCACAATAATGTCTTCACTATTTTTTTCAAATAATTTTGGTTGAACTGCAACAGTCATACAACATCCCCCTTTAAATTTAATAACGCTTCTGAAATTTATTTCTTATTAAAACGGCAATTGAATTCATAAGTAATAACATCGCTAACAAGACAATAATTCCTGCTGCTGCAACAAATTGGAACTCTTCCTGCGGTCGTCCTGTCCAGTTAAAAATTTGGATTGGCATAACTGTAAACTGACTCAATAAGTTTTCAGGTACGAAAGCAATGTACGTTAATGCACCTATCATTATTAAAGGTGCCGTCTCACCAATTGCTCTTGAAAGAGCTAGAATATTTCCAGTCAAAATTCCAGGTATTGCAACAGGTAAGACAACACGACGGATCGTTTGCCATTTCGTTGCCCCCATACCAAACGATGCTTCCTTCAATTCTTTTGGAACTGCACGTATCGCTTCTTGAGAGGCGACGACGATAATTGGTAAAATTAATAATGCCATCGTTAAGCCACCTGCTAAAACACTGCGATCTAATCCTAATCCACGTACAAATAATGTTAAACCTAACAAACCAAATACAATTGAAGGAACACCTGCTAAGTTGGAAATATTCATTTGAATAATCTTTGTAAATAGATTTTTACTTGCATACTCTTCTAGATATAGAGCTGTTCCTACACCTAATGTAAACGCGATTGGTGCCGTTACTCCCATCATCCAAATCGTTCCGTAAATCGCTGCTTTAATTCCCGCATCACTTGGACGCCTTGAAGCATAGCTCGTCAAGAAATCCCAATTGATGTAACCAATTCCTTGAGAAAAAATTCGATATAGAAGGATTGCTAAAACTAGTAATCCAGTAAGTGTTGCTAGTAAAAATAAAACGGTGAAAATTTTATTCTTAAGTAAACGAGTAGGAATATTAGTGACCATTTGATTTTGCTTAATAACTTCCATCTTTTAATATTCCTCCCTAAATTTTCGTGAGATAAAGAAAGCTAGTATATTCATAACAAGTGTAAAGACAAAAAGCGTCATCCCTACTGCATAAATACTATAGTAGACAGTTGAGCCATACGTTGCGTCTCCTAAACTTACTTGAACAATATAAGCTGTCATTGTTTGGATTGCACTTGTTACATCAATGGCTGTTGTTGGATTTGCTCCACCTGCTACAGTTACAATCATCGTTTCACCGATCGCTCTTGACATCGCAAGGACAAACGATGCAATAACTCCTGACAGAGCTGCTGGTAAAACAACTTTAATTGCTACCTCTAACTTGGTAGCTCCTAATGCATATGCACCCTGCCTAATTGAATTAGGTACAGAACTCATCGCATCTTCAGAAAGTGAGGCAATCATTGGAATAATCATAATTCCTACCACAATCCCTGGACTTAAAGCATTATAAATTGATAAATCTGGTACAAATTGACGTAGTAATGGGGTTACAAATGTTAAAGCAAAAAAACCATAAACAATCGTTGGGACACCTGCTAAAACTTCTAAGACTGGTTTAATGACTCTTCGCATTTTATCTGAGGCATACTCACTTAAATAAATAGCTGCCCCTAAACCTATTGGAATTGCTACTGTTATCGCGATCGCTGTCACTAACAATGTACCAGTGACTAACGGTAAAATTCCAAAGTTTGGACTAGAATGCATTGGATGCCATTGCTTACTTGAAATAAACTCGATAAATGAAACGGTATTAAAGAATGTAAATGTTTCAAATAATAACGTAAAAACAATTCCTAATGTAGTTAATATAGAAATAATTGCACAAACAAGTAAAAATCTTGGAACTGCATTCTCTGTAAATTTTAACAAAGACCTTTTTGAATGATTTTCAGCAATCAGTTCACTTACTGATTTATTGTCTCTATTCATTTCCATCCCCCTTATTGCGTAAAACATGGTGGTAGGGGTGACTTATTGTCCACCCCTGACCTTTTCTATTTAATCAAAAACTATTTTGCACTATTAATGATTTCAGCGTTTTTGTCATAATCTGCTTGCTGCAAGTTAATATAGCCAACTTCAAGTGCTAATTCACCTACATGTGTATTTAAGAACGTTAAGTAGTCTAAAACTTCAGGACGTTTTAACGACTCTTTATTAACATACATGTACATTGGTCTTGAAAGTGGAGCGTATGTGCCATCATTAATTGTTGCTTCTGTTGGTACGATTGGACCATTTCCATTATCAATTGGTACTACTTTTAATTTATCTTGGTTTTCATAGTAGTAAGCATAACCAAAGTAACCAATTCCACCTTGACCACCTGCAACACCCATTACTAGAACATTATCGTCTTCTGAAAGTTGAGCATCTTTACGAATGTCTTCTTTGTTAAGAATTACTTCGTTCCAGTAGTCGTACGTTCCAGAGTCATGTCCAGGGCTAAAGAATTCAATTTTAATTTCTGGCCATTCTGGTCTAATATCTTTCCAAGTGACAACCTCAGTACCGTCTACCCACATTTTTGTTAATTCTTCAACTGTTAAGTAATCTACAAAGTCATTATCTTTACTTACAACTACTGATAAGCCATCAAATGCTAGTTTTAGCTCGATATATTCAACGCCATTATCTGCAGCTAGTGCAGCTTCCTCGTCTTTAATTGGTCGAGATGCATTACTGAAATCTGTTTCACCAATAACGAAACGTTTAAAACCACCACCTGTTCCTGAAACACCTACAGGAGCTTTTACATCTGGTTGTATTTTGTTATATTCTTCTGAAACAGCTTCAAGGATTGGGAAAACTGTTGAAGATCCATCAATTGCAATTGTTCCAGAAAGCTTTTCTTCTTTTACCTCAGTTTTTGTTTCAGTTTTCGTTTCCGTTTGCGGTGCTGGCTGGGTGATTTCTTTAGAAGTTTCTTCACCGTTACCACAAGCCGTAACTACTGTTAATACTGCTGCAACTGATAATGCTAACATTGAACGTTTGAATTTCTTCATTTGGTAATTTCCTCCCGATTTTCACTTTAATTTTTTTTGTGTGATAAAGATTAAGTCTCTTAAACTACTATCTCCTCCACAAGTTCTAATTTACTCCTCTTTCTTGAAGCTGGAATGAACGTGGTGTAAAGAAATTGTAAATAGTTTTCGTTGATTGTAAACGTAAAAGTTGTAAATGGCGTCAACTCTACATTTTTAGACTATAAAAATTAACATTTAACTCTTTTTTCAATTACTTTTTATACTTTAAATCGATTTGTCATTTGTGATAATGAAATCGCTAATTCTTTTAATTTTTGACTAACTTCGTGGGTGTTTTTCATTTGTTGATTTTGCTCTTTGGAAGTTGCTAACATTTCTTCAGAGTTAGCAAGTGTTTCCTGAGAAACAGAAACAAAGCTTTCAGCTACGGTTTCCATTTTCGGTAGGATAATTGTAAGATCTTCTAGTCTACCAGTCATGGAAGTTATTTTTTGATTTACAGCTTCAATCTCTTCCATTAACTGATTGAAGGAAAGTTGTGAGTGGCTCGCGATTGAAATATGGGTTTGAAAGTTTCCATACATAAGAGAAAATTGATTTGATGCCTTAGCCGATATTTCTTCCATTCTCTGAATGGTGTTATTTATTTCCTCAGTGGCACCTGAAGACTGTTCAGCTAATTTCCGAACCTCTCCAGCGACGACCGCAAATCCTCGTCCTGCTTCACCTGCCCTTGCAGCTTCTATTGTGGCATTCAAAGCTAATAACTTGGTTTGGTCGGCAATACTCCTAATCAAGTTAACAACATTAGAGATAGACAACGAATGATCCTTCACACTAGTGATAGTCTGAGTCATTGAATGAAATTCAGTTTCGAATTTTTTTGTCGTTTGGATCATTTCACTTACACTTTGTTCCCCTTTAACAGCGGACCGGTTCATATCAGTTGCGCTAGTCGAAATATGCTTCATATTTTCTAAGACATCTTCAATTTGCGTCTTCATATCTTGGAACGTATGAATACTTTCTTCTGAAGTATAAGCGGTTTGTTCGGCACCATTTTTCACAATAGAAATAGCCTCAACTAAACTTTCGTTAGATATAAGGGCATGGTCTGTAGATTTATTTAAATCAAACCCGGTATTCGATAATTCTTTTGTCGTGTCGTTAATTTCTGAGATCATTTTTTTCATTTGTTCCATCATTTGATTAAAACTCTTAACGAGAGATACTACTTCGGGAACAGTAGATTCAATTTCAAAATCTTTGGTCATATCACCTGTTCTTACTTGCCGCATTACATTCCTTAATGCAATTAGTGGCTGCGTAATCGATCTTAGTAGGAAAATAACCAACAAAATCGAAATAATAGCGCTAAAAATAATCGCAAACAGTGTAAACTCCGCTAAGTCTTGGATTGGTCCAAGATAATCTTTTGTTGGAACGACTAAAACAAAAGTCCCTTTCAATTCTTGAACTTGCTTAAATGCTAACGTATAGCTAGTATCATTTATTTTCTTATGTAAGATACCGTTATCTTTCATTAAGATTTCTCCAATAACTTCAGGACTAAATAAAATTGAAGAATTTCTACTGATAGGAAAAGGGTTAATTTTGTCCGCTTTAATTAAAAAGAAGTCAGGGTCTAATCCGTCTTGAATAAGTTCTGCTGCTTGATTTGGAATAACTCTTTTTTCAAAACGCTTAATAAAACCCTCCTCATCCCCAATGTAAGCATACATGAGGTTTGCGGCTATCTCGTCGGTAACATTCACTTCTCTCATAAGACGATTTTCAATAGTTTGAATAGTAATATCTTTTGATTTTGAATAAGTTACAAAGCCGACGATACTTAACGATCCGACTAACAACGTTAAAAAAACGATTAGTAACCTTGTTTGTAAGGTTAGCTTATGTATGCCGTTACCGCGATTTAATATTCTTTCTGTGTTTGGCTTTCTTGATTTAGTTGGTCTTGATAAGAAATTCATTTTGATTTTGTCTGCTTCGATTTCCTCTACACGATTCTTTTGACTGATTTCTTTTAGTTTTACTAGTTGTTGCTTCACAAAAACCCTCCTATTTAACCCTAAAATAACTTCCTTCATAAAGGAAAGTATGACAGAGGATTATTAAGCTGGTGTAAAGTTTATGTAAAACTATGCAGTATTTTGTCGATTTTTACCTAGAATGAAAATTTTTCACCTTTTTTTGCTAAGCACACTTCGCCCCCAAAAATTGATTTTGCCTCTTCGACTAACTGACTGTTATCACCAAAGTGAGGCAAATGGGTAAGAATGAGTTTTTTTACAGAAGCATCTTGGGCAATCGTTGCGGCTTCAATACTATTCATATGGCCATAAGGCTTACCATCTTGCCCACCATAAAAACTCGCCTCACATAATAGGATGTCTGCATTTTTTGCAAAGTTAGCAAATTCTTCTTTGTAGCTACTATCAGCCGTATACACTAGCGACTTCCCTTCTACTTCAAAGCGCATCGCATAACACGAGGCTTTATGGTCTGTTTCCATATAGGTAACTCTAAATGGTCCTATTGACGACTGATGCTCTTCGTTATAAATAAAGGATAAGACATGGGGTGGTTTTGCCAGCTTTTGAAATTCAGATTGATCAAAGGAATGTCCATACATATTTAGTGGCTTATCTGTTTTTTTTAGATCAAAGTCAATGAGACGACTGTATTGGAGTGGTCCAATATCAGAAATATGATCATGGTGATAATGAGAAATAATGACCGCATCTAGTTCTGCAAGCGAACAGTAATGCTGTAACTGCGAGAGTGCACCACTACCGCAATCAATCAATAGTTTATACCCATCATGCTCTAATAAATAACAAGACGTTGCTTCCCCGGCTTCTGGATAAGCACCCCAATGGCCGATAATTGTTAATTTCATAATAACCTCCTTAAACTGTATTTTATTGGCGAGACATTAACGTTCAACATTTGGTGAATTTTGTACTGTATTTTTCATTTGCGGAACTTTTTAAAAAGCCAACTTTAGAGCAGTTATACTTCATTTACTCTAAACTTTCATCAATTCATATATTATAACCCTGATCACAAAAAAAAGTCCTAACCACGATGGTTAGAACTTTCTTAGAGCTATTAAGCTTCTTGTGCTACTGGGTAAACACTTACTTGCTTTCTGTCACGACCAACGCGCTCAAACTTAACCACGCCGTCAACTTTAGCGAATAAAGTGTCGTCTCCACCTCTACCTACGTTTACACCTGGGTAAATACGTGTACCGCGTTGACGAACTAAAATAGATCCGCCAGTTACAGTTTGACCGTCAGCACGCTTTGTACCAAGACGCTTCGAGATTGAGTCACGACCGTTCTTTGTACTACCTACCCCTTTTTTCGATGCGAAAAATTGAAGGTTCATTTTTAACATGAGAATTCACCTCCTAGGTTTCCCTAATTTTAATATGTTTTCCGTATTGCTCAGCTATAGACGTGAGCGAGACAACCATTGCTTCTAAGAGAAGCTGTACTTTCTCATAAGTTAGCTCTTCCAAACCGGTTGGAACAGTGCAGCGGAGAAAGCCACCATCGTTGTCTAAATCAATCTCTAACTGAACGTTACATAATGTATCAATTGCATTTACAGTTCCAAATGAAACAGCTGAAGCTCCCGCACAAACAATATCTTGTCCATATGGTCCGCTATCTGCGTGACCTCGCATTTCAAAGGAATTAATTTTATCGTCATGATTTCGTGAAATTTCTACCGTAATCATGCCAATGCCTTACGCGTTGATTTTTTCGATAACAACTTTAGTGTAAGGTTGACGATGACCTTGCTTACGACGGTAGTTTTTCTTTGCTTTGTACTTGTATACTAACATTTTCTTAGCGCGACCTACTTTTTCTACTTTCGCAGTAACAGTTGCTCCTTCTACGAATGGAGCTCCTACCTTTACAGCGTCGCCACCAACTAATAATACATTGTCAAAGCTAACCGTTTCACCAACTTCAGCATCTAATTTCTCAATGTAGATCTCTTGACCTTCTTGAACTTTAATTTGCTTACCACCAGTTTCAATAATTGCGTACATTTACGTGCACCTCCTTATTATACTCAGACTCGCCATTACGGGGTGTTTTGCCTAAGCAAACTCTTTAAAACCCTTAATGAGCGGTTATAGCTCTTTGGAGGTTATCCAAATAACTAACAAAAAACATCTTACCATATTTACTGATGATTAGTCAATGCTGTTTTAGTGAGACTTACATTCGTTGTGAAACTTCTTCGATACTTCCAATAAAACGAATTACGAAGTCATTAGGGACTAGTCCTGAATTAGGCTTCACAAAAATTCGATAATGAAGTTCCTTTTCCAGACGTTTTTGATTTTTGTCTTTTTGCCCTTTTATAATTGGTGCTACATTTGGTGGAACTTCAACGAGGATCGCCTCACTATCCATTCCTTTGTATTCCCATAACGCCCGTTCAACTTTGTGAGCGAGGGCTTCATCAGAAAGTACTTTTCCTTTTCCAAGGCATGTAGGGCAAGAAGTTGACACACTATCTTGGAGATTTTGGCGAGCTTTTTTTCGAGTCATTTCTAACAGCCCTAGCCCAGTAAATCCTAAAACATTTGTTTTCGTACGATCATTTTTTAATTCGGTCGCAAATGCGTTTAAAACGATTTGCTTATCTCTATCATGCTTCATGTCAATAAAGTCAATGATAATGATACCGCCTATGTCTCGCAAACGCAGTTGTCTAGCGATCTCTTTAGCTGCTTCGATATTTGTTTTAACAATTGTATCTTGTAAATCTAATTTACCAGTAAATTTCCCTGTATTAACATCAAATACTGTTAACGCTTCTGTTTGATCAATAACTAAATAGGCTCCGCTCTTTAACCAAACTTGGCGACGCATCGCCTTTTCAAACTCCACTTCAACATTATAGTGCGAAAAAATACCTTCTTTATGCTGATAAAAATGAAGCTTTTCTAACAGTTCAGGAAATGGAGTAAACAACTCTTTTAACAGCAAATAGTCTTTCATTGTATCAATAACAATTGTGTCTACCTCTTCAAAATTCATGTCGCGGACAACCTTTTCTAATATCGAATTGTCTTCATGAATAAGTGCTGGAGGCTTTAAGGTTTTTCCTTCTTTCCAGACGTCCTCCCAAAGTTTCCGTAAGAAAAATAAATCTTGTGCTACTTTTTCTTTCGTTAAGCCTTCAGTGGCCGTTCGGATAATCATTCCTTCTTCACCTTGGCAAAGCTCGCTTCCGATTTTCCTCCATTCTTCACGTACTTCTTCTTTTTGCATCCGTTTTGAGACACCTACATAACCAGCATTAGGCATGTAAACGATGTATTTACCAGGAAATGAGACCACCTCAGTGAGTCTCGGACCTTTTTTACCAAAGCCTTCTTTCGTCACTTGGACTAAAATCTCTTGTCCAACCGTAACAAATTGAGAGATCGATCGTTCTGTTTTTCCTTCTTCAGCTTCTGATATTTTTTGATAACTGACAAGTTCATCTCGGTACAAAAATCCATTTTTCTCAAGGCCAATATCAACGAAAGCTGCTTGCATTCCAGGTAGGACATTTACAACTTTTCCTTTGTAAACATTGCCAACAATCTTGTTGACATCATGTCTATCGATTAATAGTTCAACTACTTTTTTATTTTCTAAAATAGCAAGACGCTGTTCATTTGTTAACATATTAAAGATGAATGTTTTCATGTATATCCCTTCTTAACTTAACCATTAGTATGAGTTTGAAAAAACCAGCCACTACTGATAGGGCTGGTTTATAGACTTCGTTATTAAATTATACCATTTTTACTATTAAAGAAAAAGTTCATCGAAGTGTCAGCTGACTTATTGGCTCATTTGCCTTCTTTTCTTCAAAAAAGGCTTTCAAAACTACTTTTTCGTAGATCATCTTTTTTGGAGCCATTGATCGATCTTTAATAACAACTTTATGTTTTACTCCTCTTTTGAACGTCTTTAGCACCTCTTGAACCGTTTGCTTTGCAGCAACGAGAACTGGTACTGTCGCTACAAAAGGCTCTTCAGTTTTATAGTACCGCTCCATTAAAAAGCGCATGTAAGCATAGCTTCGTTGCTTCCAATCAAAGTAATGGGTGAAAAGTAAGAATAATAGCACAATCCATAAATTTAAATGAAACGGAAAAAGATAGATACTTACTACTGCAAAAGAACACAATAAAAACAGTGATGTTTTCAATGTTGTTTCAAGACTTTGTTGAAATGGTAGTTTGGTGGAAATAAATAAATATAAAAGCTTACCACCATCTAATGGCCAAATCGGTAATAGGTTAAAAAGTAAAATCATCATATTATGAGATAGAAACATTTGATGATCGTTGACTGTCCAAAATTCGAAGGGAAGGAAAAGGTAAGATAAAGCAATTAACCAGATATGTTGAATTGGGCCAGAAATAATGACAATAAACTCTTCTTTTAAAGGTCGATTGCCATACTCTTCAACTTCTGCTACGCCACCAAAGGGCAAAAGCTCAATTTTACGAATTCGCCACTTAAAAAAATGGGCCGCAACACTATGACCCATTTCATGAATAAAGATAATACTAAAGACCATAATTACTTCTTTAAAATAACCTGTTAAAATACCAATACCAATAACAAACCAAAATAAAGGATTTATTTTTATTTTTTTTAATAAATGTAGGAAATTAATCAAAGGAGATCACTTCAAGTGGGTTAATAAATGTTTGACCTTCTTTTAACGCAAAATAATAAAATCCTTTTTCATTTTGTGAAGAAGCTGTCCCAATTTTACTTCCCACCTCGATGTGGTCATAAAGGTTAACTTCAACCTGGTCAAGCATCGCATACCAAGACTCGCCACCATTATAGTGGGCAATAATCACTGTTTTTCCTAAAGTTTCTTCTTCAGCAACAAAACGTACCATTCCACCTCTAGCTGCTGTTACGTAAGAACTTGATGCCGTTTCAATGATGACACCTTTGCCATCTTGATCAAAGCTCTTCATTACCCTTCCAGCTGCCGGAACAGCATAGGCAACATTTAACTCTTCGTTCTCAATATTTTCTAAAGCTACATCTCTCGTTGTCGGCAGCAATGCAAGTGGCTTTCCAAATTGATCTTCGTACCAACTAGCAACGGTAGCAAATTGAAATTCTTGTTCAAAGGAATTTTTCACGAATTGTCTCGCACCTTCAAGTTGTGGTACTTGAGTTTTAAATAAAATACCGATAACTAGAAATAAACAAATGGAAGCGAAAATTTGCAGAAACAGAATATCTTTTCTAAAAAATTTTTCATTTGGTTCCCCTACACCACGCGCTTCATTAGGATAATAATAATAATCTGAATCTTCCCTAGCTTCACTATGGGTTGGATAATATTGTGGTTGTGACCGTTCTTTCCGTCCAATTTCGCTTGTAATCTTTCTTCTCCTCGCTTGAATTTTACGACGTATTTCGTCAACCCTGTTTGACATCTATAGTCATCCCCTTTTTAGTGTAGAGTTGTGTAGTTATTCAAAGATGTCTTGGTAGATTGTAAAAACGATGTAAGCTAGCATCACGATCTTTTTAACAATCCTAAATCTACATATATAATTAATAGATATGACTTGTCCGTCATGGATATGCTTACTAGTTTATCGTTTTAAAACTGCAATCGGTCCAAAGATATTAATTCCTAAAACACAAAAAAGTTAGCAAGAACTTCCCGCTAACTTTCTTCAATATAATCTAGTAAACAAATAAACAAAAATTAAGCCCTAATTCCGAAAAACTTCTTTACCTTTGTAAACATTCCCTTGTTGTCTGCCAAAGACATTAACGGAACAGACTCTCCTAATATTCGCCTAGCAATATTACGGTAAGCAATAGAAGCTCGACTTGTAGGTTGGAATGCTACTGGTTCTCCTTTATTCGATGCCTTAATGACATCATCATCATCAGCAACAATCCCAATGAGTTCAATCGCTAAAATTGAAACAATTTCATCAACATCAAGCATATCACCATTTTTCATCATATGATTGCGAATTCTGTTAACGATTAGTTTTGGTGCTTCAATATTTTCTTGCTCAAGAAGACCGATAATTCGATCGGCATCACGAACTGCTGAAGTTTCAGGTGTCGTTACAACAATCGCTTTATCTGCTCCAGCAACTGCATTTTTAAACCCTTGTTCAATACCGGCTGGGCAATCAATAATGACGTAATCATAGTCTTCTTTTAATTCCTTTACAATGACTTTCATCTGCTCTGGATTTACAGCTTCTTTATCTTTTGTTTGAGCTGCAGGTAAAAGCATTAGACATTCAAAACGCTTGTCCTTTATAAGAGCTTGATGTAGTCTACAACGCTCTTCTACTACATCGACAATGTCATAGATAATACGGTTTTCTAACCCCATGACAACATCAAGGTTTCGAAGGCCAATATCAGTATCTACTAAACAAACTCTCTTGCCTGAAAGCGCAAGGGCAGTACCAATATTTGCAGATGTAGTCGTCTTTCCAACTCCGCCTTTACCAGAAGTAATTACAATAGCCTCTCCCATGCGAAACTCCCCTTTCTAATTAGGTTTTGACTAATGAGATTTTGTCTTGAGTGTGACGTAGCACAAACCATAACTTAAAACTCATCAATCAAAACGATTAAACATTTGTTATATGTGGACGTATTTTCCCCATATGTTGAATTTGTTCGATTGCAATTTGATTATCTTCACCTACATACGCACATTCCATTTCGTGTCTTTCACTGTCTTTCGTATCTGGTGAGCGACTTACAATTTCGGCGATTCTTAGTTGTGAAGGTTCCATCTTTGCAGCTGAAATAATCGCTTCCTTATTCCCCTCGCTGCCAGCATGGGCAATTCCACGTAATACACCCATTATGTAGATATTCCCTGTGGCAATAACTGTTCCACCAGGATTTACATCACCTAAAAGGAAGAGATTTCCCTGCACTTCTAATACTTGGCCAGAGCGGACAGCTTTCATAACCGTAGCTGTTTGAGCTTCTTTCTGTAATTGTTCTGCTTGTTGCTTAGTGATCACATTAGATTCTATTTGATTAATAACAAGCTTTCGCTGTTCACTAATAATCGTTATTAACTGGTTCTTATGTTCATCTGACAAAAATCGATTTCCAACCGAAACTTTTACATGGACAGCTGGTCCTTCAGAAATTTGTGGATAATTTGAGGAAAGCTTTTCTTCAAGCTCACTAACTAATTCAGAAAACGAACATTCGTCGTCTAAAAATAAAATTAGGCCTTCTTTGGTTCCTCTTATCGTTACATAGTTTGTTTTTAGCATGGTCCAAAGTTCACCTCAACTTTCTTTTATTCAACGTTGCCATCTAAAATCCTTTTTTCTTTTTTGGATTTTTTCTTCAATATCGTCTTTATTTTGTAAAAAGACTAATAACTTTCGTAAAGGCTGCACAACTATGATCAAAAACACGCCATTTACGATTAGACTAGGCAATAGTCGCTCATAAAAGAAACGGTCATGAGGGAGATTGGTAATCCCAATGATTGAGAAGATCCCAAAAACTAAATAATCTAAAAGAAGAGTTCCAAAAAGGGCAGTAATAATTAGCAAAAGTGAATTTTTTTGAAAAATCTTATATGAAAAACCTAGTAAATATGTAATTAGGGCCATACTAAAAATATACACACCTAACAAGTGAGTGTAAATCACGTCTTGAAAAACGCCAAGAATGAGAGCATAAACGGTTCCTGTAGCTCTACCCAAATAAATAGCTACCATAATGACAACAACAAATGCAAAGCGTGGGATTACTAGGTAATCCAAATCAAAACGCTCAGGAGCCACAACTTGCATAATTGTTCCCTCAATAATGTATAGAAAAAAAATAATAAAAGGAAGGAGAAAACGTTGCATAATTAACCTTCCTCCTCTTCTTCTAAAACGCTTAGATCAAATGTTGGTGCGGTTCGTTTAATAATCATGACATAGTCAAGATTGTTAAAGCTTGCCGAAGGTTCAACATACGCATTTTTCGTTAAGCCGTATTCATCTGCCTCGACACGAACTACTTTCCCAATTAAAAGTCCCGTTGGAAAGACGCCACCTAAACCAGAAGTCACAATCGTTTGTCCTTCTTCAATTTGCGCATCAGCTTCGACTTTCTTAAGCATTAATGCACCACTTTGTTCGTCAAAGCCTTCGATAAATCCAAAAACTTCGACATCCTCGGCATCTACCATCGCAGAAATCCGATTCGTACGGTCACCATCACGTAAGAGTTGCACTGTCGCTGTAAATTGGGAAACATGCATGACTTTTCCTACCAAACCTTTAGAAGTAATCACGGCCATATCACGTTCGATTCCATCTTGTTGTCCCTTATTAATCCCGATATATTCATTCCAGCGGTCTGGAGAACGGTGAATGACTAGGGCTGGTGTTAAGTTGTAATCATACAAACTTTCTTTAATATCTAGAGCATCTTTTAAATTTTCGTTTTGACGGCGTAGTACATTTACCTCAACGGCAATTTGAACATATTGATCCAAATGTGCTTTTAAGACACGGTTTTCTTCGTATACATTTCTTAACTCATTTACATTCTCAAAGAAACCCGCTACATAAAGAGCGGGTTGTTTAAACACTTGTTGGACCCAACCTACAGAGTCTTTCATAAACTGTTCAGACCATGTTAGGCTTCGTCGATCACTCATGGAATAGCCAATTAATGCCACCAACAGAATAATACTAACGAGAAGCACTATTAGTCTCTTATTTGAAAAAAAATGTGGCATTGAACAACACCTACTTACTTACGATTTGAACGAACGGTAATCCCTGCCTTTGAACGGAATAAGTGAAGGTTTTCTAATGCCCTTCCTGTTCCTAAGGCGACACAATCTAATGGATTTTCTGCTACTAGTACAGGCATATGAGTTTGATCGCTTAGGACGCGGTCCAGATTACGTAATAATCCTCCACCACCAGTTAGAACAATCCCACGATCCATAATATCAGCAGCAAGTTCAGGTGGAGACTTCTCCAACGTATTTTTCACGGCTTCGATAATGGTGTCGACTGTATCTTCGAGAGCCTCAGCGATTTCACGAGCGGTAATTGAAATTGTCTTTGGTAACCCAGTGACTAAATCACGTCCGCGAATATCCATATCGTCAATTCCCTCAGGAACACCTGCAGAACCAATTTCAAACTTAACGGCTTCTGCTGTTCGCTCCCCGATCATTAAATTATACATTTTCTTAATATATTGGATGATCGCATCGTCCATTTCATCACCAGCGACACGGATCGACTGACTTGTAACAATTCCTCCAAGTGAGATAATTGCCACCTCCGTCGTTCCACCACCAATATCAACAACCATACTACCAGTTGGTTCCCAAACTGGTAAATCAGCACCAATCGCTGCTGCAAAAGGCTCTTCGATCGTATAAGCCTCTCTTGCTCCAGCTTGCTTTGTTGCATCTTCAACCGCTCTTTTTTCTACAGCTGTAATTCCTGAAGGAACACAAACCATTACGTTTGGTTTACGTGTAAAAATAGAACGATTTCGTTGAGCCTGTCTTATAAAATGTTTCATCATTGTCGCTGTTGTATCAAAATCGGCAATAACCCCATCTTTCATCGGGCGAACTGCGACAATATTCCCCGGTGTACGACCGATCATGTTTTTCGCATCGTTACCGACTGCCTCAATTGTCCCTGTATCTGTTCTAATTGCTACTACCGAAGGTTCACGAACGATAATTCCTTTACCCTTCACATAGACAAGCGTATTTGCTGTACCTAAATCAATTCCTAAATCTTTCGAAAAACCACCAAACATCTATGTATCTCCCTTCAATGGAAAGCGTAAACGCTAATAATGTATTTTCTAGTTGTTTTTAATGAAAATCCATAACCTTTATTATACTGAAAAAAACTTAAAAAGGATAGTGATTTAATTTAGAATGATAAAAAGTTTGCTACGAAGCCTGTTTTAAACAGCTTCGCAGCCTTCTTTTTTTTCAAGTTAAAATGGCTTTTCGTTCTAACTAAATATACCCTTTTTCCTTTAAACTCGTAAATTTTTGATCGCCAATGATAATGTGATCTAATAATTCGATACCAATAACTTTGCCGCTCTCGACAAGCCGTTTTGTTACTTCAATGTCTTCTCGGCTAGGGGCTGGATCGCCACTTGGATGATTATGAAGACAAATAATTGATGCTGCTGAATGACGAAATGCTTCTTTATAGATTTCCCTTGGATGAACGATTGAAGCATTTAAGCTTCCGATGAAAATTGTCTTTTTATGGATGACATGATTTTTCGTATTTAAGTATAATGCTACGAAATGTTCTTGAGTTAAAAACCTCATCTCCTCCATCATAAAACGTGAGACATCCTCAGGGGAGCGAACGATGAAACGATCTTCATTTTGAAGTTTATGCACCCGACTCCCTAGTTCAAGCGCAGCTAGAAGCTGTACTGCCTTTGTATCACCAATTCCCTTGATATTTTTTAATTCATTTACAGTAGAATCTTTTAAAAGTCTAAGTCCGTGAAAATGATGCAATATCCTGTGTGACAACTGTAATACCGACTCTTGCCTTGTACCTGTCCCTAAAATAATTGCAATTAGCTCTTGGTTCGATAAAACTTGAGCTCCTTCTTTTAAGAGGCGCTCTCTAGGCCTTTCACCCGAAGGTACGTCACGAATCATTAATGGTTTTGCTTCCATCATTACTCCTCCTTTTATTTTGGGAGAAGCAACGAGGTGATGCTACTCCCGGTTACGAAATAACATGTTGAAAGTTTTTTAACTCTCTCACGGTCCTCGCTAACGGTAAGCCAACAACGTTGAAATAATCACCACTAATTTTTTTGACAAATAACGCCCCTAATCCTTGAATCCCATATGAGCCCGCTTTATCAAAAGGCTCACCACTTGTAATATAGTCTTTCATTTCTTTTGGAGTTAGCTCCCAAAAGGTAACGACAGTTCTTTCATGAAATACGACTGTTTTTTCTTTTGAAATTAGGGCAACTCCAGTGTAAACGTCATGATGTTTGCCAGATAGTTGTTTTAACATCTGAAATGCATCTTCTTCGTTTATAGGCTTCCCTAAAATCGTTCCATTTATAGAAACAATTGTATCTGCACCAATAATAATTGACTCGTTATGGTGCATATAGACATCGTGGGCTTTTTTATAGGCTAGTTGTTCTACTACTTCAGACGGGGAGAGGGTTTCGGTAATCGTTTCATCAACAGTACTTGTGGATATTGAAAATTGAAGCTGCGCTTGTTCTAGCAGTTGTTTGCGGCGAGGTGAGCCAGAGGCTAAAATGAGTTTTTTCACGTAGAATTCTCCTTTGTTAAAAATTATCGTTTCTTTTAATGGAGTGAATCTCATAATTACCTTAATCGAACTATGCCAATCTAAACGTAGTTGCGAATGGTTCTACGCAACTACATTTAGAACTTAATAGCGTAAATAATGGTTTATGAAATTCATTAAAGTAAGAAAAAAGAAAAGAAATTTTCTACAAAGGCTACTCTTAGAATAGCAAAATTCGCATAAAAATTTCAATTCTTTTTTCAAATTTTTACATATTAATAATTAATTACCAAATAACAGATTTGCCCCCGCAATACCTGGTGCTGTCATTTCATTTGCATCCAAAATGACGTTCAATTCTTCTTCAGACAAAATTCCCTTTTCAATACAAATCTCTCGAACTGGGCGGTTTGTTTGAATAGCTTCCTTGGCAATACGGGCAGCTACTTCATAACCTACATGAGGATTAATCGCTGTAATGATTCCGACACTGTGCTCAACCATCTCACGGCATCTTTCAATATTTGCTGTAATGCCTTCAATACAAAACTCTCTGAAAACTTTCATGCCATTTTGGAGAATTGATAGTGATTGTAGTAAATTAAACACTAAGACTGGTTCCATTACATTTAGCTCTAATTGGCCTGCTTCAGATGCAAGCGAAATCGTATGATCATTCCCAATCACTTGGAAAGAGATTTGATTAATTACTTCGGCCATAACTGGGTTTACTTTTCCAGGCATAATAGACGATCCAGCCTGACGTGGTGGTAAATTAATTTCGTTAATTCCAGTCCGTGGGCCTGAACTCATTAATCTCAAATCGTTCGCCATCTTCGATAAATTAATCGCCAGTATTTTTAGAGCGCTTGATAGCTCTGTATAAGCATCAGTATTTTGGGTTGCGTCTACTAAATCTTCCGCATTCTTAAATGGCATACCTGTATGCTCCGCAAGATACTTCGCAACTAATGCAATATATTCTGGTACAGCATTTAGCCCCGTCCCAACCGCGGTTGCGCCCATATTTATTTCATATAAATGATCAACAGAATTTTTAATACGATGTAAATCACGAGACAGGACTCGTTTGTATGCACCGAATTCTTGGCCTAAACGGATTGGTACGGCATCTTGAAGATGAGTTCGCCCCATTTTGATTACTTGGTCAAACTCTTTCTCTTTTCCTTGCATGGAGATGATTAATTGTTCAAGTGAACTCGTAAGTCCCCTCGCTAAATGTAAACAGGCAATATGAATCGCTGTTGGAAACGCATCGTTAGTTGATTGTGCCATGTTGACATGGGTGTTAGGACTGACCATCATGTAGTCACCCTTTTTACCACCGAGAATTTCAATCGCTCGGTTTGCAATGACTTCATTGGCATTCATGTTAAATGAAGTTCCAGCTCCCCCTTGAATAGAATCAACAACAAATTGATCAAGTAAGTTCCCGGCAATGATTTCATCACTTGCTTTTACAATAGCTTCAGCAATTTTTTTATTTAAGACACCAACATCACTATTGGCCATTGCAGCAGCTTTCTTCACATAGGCAAACGCCCTTATTAGTTCATGGTGCGGTCGTATCCCAGTAATCGGAAAATTTTCGATTGCCCTCGCTGTTTGAATTCCGTAATAAGCCTCTTGAGGTATTTCTTTTTCTCCCATTAAGTCTCGTTCAATTCGAACATTTGACATAATATGTAGACCTCCATCTCTCTTTGTAAAACTTAGCTGGTCGCCGAACAACTTTTATAAAATATTCACTTTAGTAGTATGTTCATCATTATCAGTTATAAATGGAAAAAATTAAAATGTCAAAGCAAAAAAAATGTTCCTTCGACATTTGCTATAAAGTAATTGCGGCACCATTATTATTTACATTATAATACAAATTACCAAATTTTTTCGGTATTTATTGCAAAAAAATGAGACTTTCCCAAAACAAAGTGTCAAACACCGCTAGGCGCCGAATATAGACATATTGATAAATCTGTACGTCTATATTTACTAGGATCCACGATCCACGTGATGTCAGACACTTTTGGGACAGTCTCAATTAAATGTTTTTGATAGTTCCTCGTACTCAATTAAACCGTTTAGTAAATACTGCTGAACTTGCCAAAGGATATTTTCATCTTTCGCTTCGGAATAGCTTTGCATTTTTTGATAGGCGTTTGTCAAAGCACTTTGAAATGCAAGCGATCTTTCACTTTGTATATCATTATCGCTAAACGGTGCTTCGATTGAAACTAGCTTCTCATAGATCGTAGCTAGTTCATTCATATTCTCTTCGTTTACCAATGTTCCACTTGCTGCAAGCCCATTGATTGATAAAAGGGTTAACTTCTCAAAGAGACTCACTCCCGTTTCTAAGAAAATACCTTGTTCGTCTGTTTCAACAGTTCCATTTGGCGTTACTGCATACGGCTTTACGTATACCTCTTGTCCATTTGCTTTATATTCCTCTGCAACAACATTTGCCTGTTCACGATCTAAGCCTAGACCAATAAATAAAAAGACTGGCTCTGTTGACTTTGTTAATGCCGATGCAAAACCTTTATTTTGAAGCTCTTCGGCAACCTCCTGCCCCTTAGCAACTAACGAAAAAGCCCCACCTTGCACTACTTCAACACCGAGAATTGGAACTTGTCCTGGCGCTAAAGCAACAGGTTGCTCTACCCTGCTAGGTGTTTGTACTGGAAAATTAGCTGTTGCAGTTTCGAGTTTCTCTCCCGTAAAAATCGTCAACATCATGAACCCAAAACTAACACCAACAATAATGGCAGACATGACAATTCCTATCAGCCCTAATGGTAGTGACCTAAAATCAAAACGTTTCTTTTTACGGTTATTTGGTGGCAGTTTAGGAGATTTATCACTTTTCCCATCATCCCAATAGGGCGCTAGTAGCTTCTCTTTATCTTTACGGCGCTCACCTAAATCAACGACCTTTTTTGAGGGATCCTCGGAGGATGATTCAGGAAGGATCCACTCAAACTCTCTTGCTCGGTCTTCTTTTTCCTGAGTCGCCGCTATTTCTTCATTTAGTAGTTCTTCATACTCACGCTTGTCCTTCACTAGCTCGTCATACAATTTCTCTTTCCCGTTGAGCACGATTGAAATTCGCCGGTCGTTCTTCTTCGTATTGTCCATAATGCCAGCTCCTCTCTATTCTTCAATTTACTATAGTCTATTAATTTTATTTAATAGATAGAACTAGAAAGAAATTATTTTTTTATGCAAAAAAAACAAGACGTTTGACGGCCTTGTTTGAGATTTGATAGATTACAAACTCACTTACTGTAGAAAAGTGTTCCATCTCTTTTCACATCGAATGAGAGCTTTTCTAGCGTATTTAGCCGCTCTTCAAATTTTGTTGGAGATATTAGAGCTACCTGATTCCCGGTTATCTCCAATGGTGTATAGTTCATCACGATCTCATCTTCTTGGATGATTAACGTTAATAAACAAGACTCAGCTGTTATACCACTTACATAATCAGGAAAGAGGAAATTACCTAAAGAGTAAGCGATCGGCTTACCTTTATAGTAATCTAGTCCTTGGATGACATGAGGATGAGCACCGATGACACCATCTGCGCCAGCATCAATCATCGCGCGTGCATCGTTGAGTTGATAGGGTTCCGGTGTTTGTTGTCGTTCCAACCCCCAATGCATAAATACAAACAAATAATCAACAGATTTTCTAGTCTCTTCGATGATTTGTACCATTCTATCAACTTGGTAGCCACTTGCAATGCCTGGTTTCGTTGGTGTCGCATACCAAGTTTCCGATGGTAGGACTCTAGAAAACCCTAAAATCGCAATTTTTTTGCCTTTTATTTCGATGATTTGTTCAGCGTAAGCCTCATCACTATTTCTTCCAGCGCCAACGTAGGCTAGGCCGACCTCGTCTAAATAATCAATTGTATCTAGTAAGCCCTTTTCGCCATAATCCATCGTATGATTATTTGCTAGTGAAACCATATTAAAGCCTGCTTGTTTTAGTGCTACTAATGACTCTGGGCCCGTTCGAAAATTAAACTGCTTATCATATGGTATGTCTTTTTTTGTTACGGCTGTTTCAAGATTGACAACGGCATAGTCAGCTTTTTCTAGTTCTTTTTGAATTTGTAAAAAGGGATAGTTAATATCAAAATTTTTCATCGCCTTTTCAATAGAGCCTTCCATCATTACATCACCAGCAAAGGCCATTGTTATTGGCTCCTTCAATCGAAAAAAAACAGATGTGTCAGAGTCAAGCGATCTACTTCTCTTACTTAATGCTGAGTGTTCTTTTGAATATCGTGTTGCATTTGTCTCAACTACTTCAGGACTATTATTTCTAGCTTGCATATCTAACAAATATAATCCAGCAGCATAAAAGCTTACTAGAAACAAAGTAGAACAAATAACTAAAATCATTGAAAAAATTGTGTGTTTTATCATGATGTGACCTCGATTAATAAATAGTTATATCTATTTTATATGAAGAGATCCATTTGAAAATGATCACTATTTACTACACGAGGTAACTATTTCTATTTGTGAAGCATAGTTCGGATATGACTTAAAAAGTACAAAGAACCAGTTACAACAAAAACATCATCTTCCCTCAGCTTTTTTGAAAGAAAGTGGTACGCTTCTAAGCAATCCTCTATTACTTTGCCATTAGCAAGGGGATAGGCTTGATGAACTTCATTGGCATCCATCGCTCGCTCGTATGGAAAGCTCGTTAAAATAATCTCGTTCGCTATATTTCTTAGTGGTTGTAGCATCTCCTTAATGTTCTTATCTTTCATCGCACAAAAAAGGATATGAATGTTTCGATTTGGATAGGTGGTTTCTAACGTAGTAGCTAATGCCTCCATTCCTTCTTGGTTATGACCGCCGTCAAAAATAATCGTTGGCTGTTGTTGCACAACTTCAATTCGATTTGCAATTTTAGCCTTTGCGATTCCGCTACGGATTGCTTCTTCTGTAATTGAAAAGTCAGACAAACAATGAATGGCCATGATTGCCAATGAAGCATTTTCTTGTTGGTGTTTTCCGAGCATCCCTACTCTTAAATTCGCATATTCGCAATTCTGCCAAAGAAAACTAAACAGCTCTCCGCTGTGCTTACATGTAAAGTCAGAACCTAATTGATAAAGTTGCGATGACCATTGTTTGGATCGTTCGTTCATAACAGCGATTGCCTCTCTTTGCTTACAGCCTGAGACGACGGGAACGGATCTTTTAATAATGCCTGCTTTTTCTGTGGCAATCTCTCCGATCGTATCCCCTAATAAATCCATATGGTCATGACCAATATTGGTAATAATTGAAACGAGTGGCGTAATGACATTTGTGGAGTCAAGCCTTCCTCCTAGTCCAGTCTCAATAAGTACAATATCTGGCTTTTTGATTGTAGCAAAGTATTGAAAGGCAACTGCAGTTAATAATTCAAATTCTGTTGGAGCGCCAAAGCTTGTCCGACTTACTTTTTCGATCACTGGTTTCAATTGTTCAATAATTGTCACAAAGTCTTCATCAGAAATTTCTTCACCATTAACTCTAACTTTATCATTAATTTTGGCAATGGCAGGTGATGTATATGTACCGACGTTATAGCCAGCTTCTCTAAAAATGGAAGCGATGTAAGTCAAAGTCGAGCCCTTCCCATTTGTTCCAGCTAAATGTATGGCTGGAATGTGCTGCTCGGGATTATCTAGTTCTGCCAAGATTAATTCCATTCTCTCTAAACCTAAGCAAATACCAAATTTGCTAGCTGAAACGACAATATCACATGCTTCTTCATACGAGATCATAAATTGAACGAACCCCTTTACTCATTAAGTTACTATAAACCAATATCCATTAAGCTATGGTTCCATATCCGTTTTGCATTTGCAATTAATGTTTGTGTACCGATAATAACGATAATGTCGACGGCATGCTCTTTTTTCGCTATTTCAACAGCTTCAACTAATAGATCTGTTTCAAGCGAGTTCTGTAAGAATGTTTGAGCATAAATTGCAGCGTCGCTTGGAAATTTCAAATGGGAGATATCCGGTTTCGTTACAATGATTTTACTTGAAAACTCACTTAAAACTTTTATTACTCCTTTGTAGTCCTTATTTGCTGGAATACCAACAATTGAAACGATTTTCTTTCCTGGAATACTAGCAAGCAGTTCTTGTACATATTTTGCAGATCTCTCATTGATGGCTCCATCGACAATCACTGTCGGGTTGCGCGAGACGATCTCACATCTTCCTGGCCACCGTATTGTTTGAAAACAATTCTTTAAGATTATTGGACTGATTGGTGCATTTATTATATCTTCACAAACTTTAATCGCTGTTGCGCCATTAATGGCGTTAAAACCACCTAAAAGTGGTAATGCGATTTGCTGATAACGTTCCTTTGAAGTCTTCACATCAAAGATTGTACCTGCTGCATGAAGTGAAATATTCTCGGAATAAAAATCTCTGCCATAATAGGATACATTCTCTACGAACTTTTTACGAAGTTCTGCTTCGATTTTTGCGAGGATATCAGCTTGCTGACTTATGTAAACAAATTTAGTTTGAGCTTTAACGATTCCCAGTTTATGAGTAATAATATGCTCTATAGTTGGACCAAGATTAGGAAGATGCTCTTCCATAATTGGGGTAATAACTGCCCATTCATTACTCAAGATATTCGTATCATCAAATTCCCCACCACGGCCACATTCAATTACGTTAATGTCCGTTTGATTTTCTTTAAAGTAAAGAGCCGCAATGGCTAAGGATAGCCCAATCGGTCCCTGATATTCATCTAGAGCCAGTTTCATTTCAATCATCTCAAAAGGTTTTTCTAGTTTTTTACTTAATCTTATAAAATCATCATCAGAAATTGCTTTACCATTTATTCTAATTCTCTCATTAAAATTTACTAAGTGAGGCGAAGTAAATAATCCCACTTTGAAACCGAGATGACCTAGTAACGATGAAATAAACCTAGAAATTGATCCCTTCCCCTTGCTTCCAGTTACTAATACAAATCTTTGTCCTAAATCAGGAGAGTCTAAAAGGTCAAATAACTGCCTCGTCAGTTTGATCTTCTTTACTTTAGAATCATCTGTTTCTTGGATGTTACCAATCGCTCTTAAATATGATTTATAAATTAACGCTTCTGCTTCGATCATTGTATATAACATTTCAGTCTTCTCCGATTCAATTTTAAACTTGGATTGTTAGATGATTTGTAAATGACAACTACTTTAAAGATAACTATCATTAAATTTTAGCACACAGATACATTTTTTAAAAATAATGAAAGAAGTTAAATTGGGCAAATCTTTATAAAATAAAGTCCGCGCAGAACTAGCTTAGCAAAGTATAATGTCCTTACTTGATTTGGTTGAATTTGAACATACTAGCGTTATAAGGGGTGTGAGGAAAATGAAAAGAATCTCACTATTAATTTTTGTCCTGCTTTTAACTATAGGGTTCAGCAATAAACAAACTTTGGCTGAGAATGAAACACCAGCCTACGCAAAATGGGGCAATATAGCTGTAACTCAAACAATTAAAAGATATCCAGAAGCAAAGGTTATCGACTACCTCCATATTGGTAGAGAAGAAAAAGGTGCCGGAGTTGCTGTTGAGAAATTTAAACTTTGGCTCCGGCAGGGTGAAAAAGAATTTGGTGTGTTCGTAAATGTTGAGTTTGAAATAGATACAAACCAATTCAAAGCAATTTCTTTTAAAGAAACAGATCGATAAAAAAGAAAACGAGGCTAACTCATCAGTATGCTATTCACCTCAAGTTATGACTCTATACTTTTCGTATAGCACTTGAGGCGATTGAAACACTGCTTTTGAGCCAACCTCGTTTTCTTTGTTTAATTTTTACAACCGATTGTTATTAAAGCGTAATTACGCTTTTAATTCTTCTATTCTTGATAGAACTGTGGCACGTTTCTCCAAATAATCTTGTTCTTTTGCTTTTTCTTCCTCAATTACAGCTGCAGGTGCTTTTGCAACAAAGCCTTGATTGCTTAGTTTCTTTTGAACCCGTTCTACTTCGCCATCAAGTCGTTTTACTTCCTTTTCTAAGCGAGCGATCTCTGCGTCAATGTCTAATAAGCCTGCTAGAGGCAAGTAAAGATCTACACCAGTAAGGATTGAAGACATTGACTTCTCTGGCGCTTGAAGATCTGTACCTATTTTCAGTTCTTCTGGATTACAGAATTTTTCTAAATAGCTACGCCCTTCTTCAAGATTGCTCAAGATAGCATTGTCTTTTGCTTTAATTATAAGCTCAATTTTTTTACTCATTGGAACATTTAATTCTGCTCGCGTATTACGAACTGAACGAATAATTTCTTTTAGCAAATTCATTTTCTTCGTTGCTTCTGGGAAGTTTAGCGATTCATCTCTCACTGGCCAAGGAGCAACCGTAATTGACTCTCCTTCGTGCGGTAGATGTTGCCAAATTTCTTCCGTAATAAATGGCATAAACGGATGTAACAGCTTCATCGTTTGATCAAGAACGTGCGCTAAGATTGATCGCGTCATTTTCTTAGCATCCTCGTCTTCACCGTATAACGGTAATTTTGCCATTTCAATATACCAATCACAGAAATCATCCCAGATAAAGTTGTAAAGAAGTCGTCCTACTTCACCAAACTCATAGTCATCAATTAAGCGAGTAACATCATCAATTGTCTCTTGAAGTCGAGTTAAAATCCATTGGTCAGCAATTGATTTTTCCCCTGAAAGATCAATTTCATCATGAGTTAAGCCTTCCATATTCATTAAAGCAAAGCGTGATGCGTTCCAAATCTTATTCCCGAAATTCCATGTTGATTCGACCTTTTCCCAATAGAAACGGAGATCATTTCCCGGGGAACTTCCTGTTGAGAGGAAGAAACGTAGCGCATCTGCACCATATTTGTCGATTACATCCATCGGATCAACGCCATTTCCGAGTGACTTACTCATTTTACGGCCTTCAGAGTCACGAACTAAGCCATGAATTAGTACGTCTTTAAATGGACGTTCACCTGTAAATTCTAAGCCTTGGAAAATCATTCGAGCAACCCAGAAATAGATGATGTCATATCCGGTTACAAGAACATCCGTTGAGTAATAACGTTTGAAGTCTTTTGAATTTTCATCTGGCCAGCCCATTGTTGAAAACGGCCATAATGCTGAAGAAAACCACGTATCTAGCACGTCTTCATCTTGTGTCCAGTTTTCAAGATCTTTTGGAGCATCATGACCTACGTAAATTTCACCTGTTTCATTATGGTACCAAGCAGGGATACGGTGGCCCCACCATAATTGACGGGAAATACACCAGTCGCGAATGTTTTCGATCCAATGTAAGTACGTCTTTTCAAAGCGTTCAGGGACAAAGTTAACCTTGTCTTCTTTTTGTTGCAATTTAATTGCTTCTTCTGCAAGAGGACCCATTTTAACAAACCATTGCGTTGAAAGATAAGGTTCAACAACTGCACCACTACGCTCGGAATGACCAACCGAGTGCATATGCTCTTCAATTTTGAACAAAATCCCTTCGTCTTGTAAATCTTTAACGATTTGCTTTCGGCATTCAAAACGGTCCATACCTTGATACTTTCCAGCATTTTCGTTCATTTTCCCTGACTCATCCATCACGAGAACACGTTCAAGATTATGTCTGTTTCCAATCTCAAAGTCGTTAGGGTCATGCGCCGGGGTAATTTTTACTGCACCTGAACCAAATTCCATATCAACATAGTCATCTGCAACGATTTCAATTTCACGACCAACGATTGGTAACTTTACTTTCTTACCAATTAAGTGTTTATATCGATCATCTTCGGGATGAACGGCAACCGCTGTATCGCCTAGCATCGTCTCAGGACGAGTTGTAGCAACTTCAATATGCCCACTTCCGTCTACGAGCGGATACTTCATATGATAAAAGCCACCTTGAACATCTTTGTAAATTACTTCAATGTCCGATAGGGCTGTTTTCGTTTGTGGATCCCAGTTAATAATGTACTCACCGCGGTAAATAAGACCTTTTTCGTATAACTTTACGAATACTTCACGAACCGCTTTAGAAAGTCCTTCATCAAGTGTGAAACGCTCACGAGAGTAATCTAGGGAAAGGCCAAGCTTTGACCACTGATTACGAATAAAGTCAGCATACTCACTCTTCCATTCCCAAGATTTTTCTAAAAACTTTTCACGGCCTAAGTCATAACGACTTACACCTTCTTCACGAAGCTTTCCTTCTACTTTTGCTTGCGTTGCAATTCCAGCATGGTCCATTCCAGGTAACCATAACGCATCATAGCCTTGCATTCTCTTTGTACGAATTAAAATATCTTGTAATGTCGTATCCCATGCATGACCAAGATGCAACTTCCCTGTAACATTTGGTGGTGGAATAACAATTGTATAAGGCTTCTTGTCCTCCTCACCCTTTGCTTCAAAAAACTTTCCATCAAGCCAGTACGAATACCATTTCTCTTCTGTACTTTTCGGATCATACTTTGTTGGCATTGATATCTCTTGATTAGCCATCTTATTTCCTCCCTTTAATACGAAAAACATAGAGCACCAACGGAATAGTCGGAACTATACACCTTTCAACATTGTTTTATAAAAAACAAAAAACTCCCTCCATCCTCAAAGGACGAAGAGAGTATATTCGCGGTACCACCTTTGTTTGCCATCGCCAAAAGAAACTTCGTCGAAGACACACTTCATTCATGTAACGGTTATAAACCGGCCTATTCTACTAAGAAAAGCATAAGTGACCTAGGAAAAAGTGTAGTGCTTTTTCCCTTCTAAGCCCCGACAAGCAAATGTTCTGACAATTAAAAAGTGCGTTCTTTACTTTTTATATTGGCAGGTTATTTGACCTCGAGGGGCTAGGCACTGTAGCTAGACATTACGAAAAGCATAAGTGACCTAGGAAAAAGTGTAGTACTTTTTCCCTGCATAGCTTTCCTTTCAAATAAGCAGCTCCTGGGCGACCTTCCATCCTTATCTCCAAAAAAATCTCTCAGCAATTGTTTAATGTCCAGAACTTCATTATGGACATTAAAGCAATGATTTTTCTCTCTAATGGCGTTACAGATGTACTCTTCCCATTCAAAGCATTATTTTATTTAAAATTGTGTATTAACAGTGTACATGGTTTAGTAAAAATTCGTCAATAGTTACGATGAGAAATTTTACTAAAAGTATCGCCTATTTCTAAAATATCATACACTTAATATCTAAATTTTCTCCAACCTTATATCTTTTACCTTTTTGTAAATTTACCGTTCTTAATTTCAAGTAAACCACTTCCCTCTTTGGCAAGGGTTTTATTGTGGGTTACCATGACAATTGTTGTCCCCTGTTTGTTGATTTCGCGAAATAATTGAATGAGATCTTTAGCCGTTGCTTCGTCTAGAGCAGATGTTGGCTCATCAGCAAATAATATCGCAGGCCTTTTTAATAGAGCCCTAGCAACTGCAACACGACGTTGTTCACCACCACTTAATTGATATGGTTGATGGTAAACATACTCCTCTTTAATTCCTACATCACTTAATAACGTCCTTGCTCTTTCTTCAAGATTTTTTCGTTGCTCTCCCCTTAATAATAGGGGAAGCATGACGTTATCAATTACAGGGAGAGCTGGTGTCAAACTTGCAAATTGAAAAATGAAACCACAAAGTTCATAGCGTAAATTTGTTCTGTCTTTATCTTTTAAAAGAGAAGTTCTTTTTCCGTTTAAATGAATTTCGCCGTTTGTTTGTTTATCTAAAAGACTTGCTAATGCTAAGAATGTTGATTTTCCACTTCCAGATGGACCAATGACCGATACAAACTCGCCTCTGTTGATTTCAAGATTGATATTTTCTAAGGCTACAATTGACCTCGTTCTAGTCAACCGATATTCTTTTGTTACATTTTCAAATCGAATCATCAGCTGTCACCTTCTCTTATAACTTCGTAAGGTTCTCTCGAAAAAAACGAGTAAACTGGAAAAATCGCCGCTAAAATTGTACAAAATGTAATTGTCAATATCGTTGTAATGCTTATGACCAATGTTGTTTGAAAGTTCGGAAATACAAGTGGCAACTGGAAAATCATATATAAAAGTGTTTGACGGTCATACAAGATGCTTAAAGAAGTAACTACTCCGACAAAGCTTCCAATAAATGAAACAATCGCAGCTTCAGATAACAAAAGCTGATAAATTTGGCGTTTAAGGACACCTAGAGCAAACAAAATCCCAATTTCCTTTTGACGTTCCTGGATTAATGCTGTAAAAAGCGTCGCCACTTGGAGAAGTGTTAATAGTAGAGCAACTCCTACCATTACGTAGCTTAATAGCTTCAAAGGAAGTACCTGTTGTTTAAGCTGGTCTTTTAACCCTTTCCCTAAAACAACATCGACATCTTCTACTTCTATTTCTATTTGTTGCTTCACAAAAACTTCTGTATGAGGCGTTGTATTGATATAGATGGCTGAGATCGCTGTAGGAGATATATGCTGTAATGACCTATTCATCAAAATTAGCTTTCGTGCAGTATCCAATCTCATAAAAATTGTTTCATCAGCTCCTGTACCAGTTGGAAACAAGGCATTTTTCACAAAAAACGGTTGGTGGAATAACATAACTTTTTCTTTTATATATTCATCATCATAATGGTATAAAAAGCGATCGCCACCAGCATGGACACCAATGACAATCTCATCCTCTTCTAATTGTTGAGATCCTGGCATAAACGATTTCAATGTGAAGTCACTGCTTGGATCAAAGGCAACGACAGGGAAATCGCCCATCGTCCCACAACATGAAGTCGAAATCGTTTCAAGAAATAGCTGCCCAGTCCATTCTGTAATATCATCAATCTCTGAAAGCTTTCTTGTTACATCTTTCTCATCGAAGTACAGTTTACTTACAGCGCCAGAAAGAGCATTTTCGCCTGCATTAGCGCCCAAACCTTTAGGAACGACAATAATGTCTGCGCCAAGACGACCTACGATAGCAATGACGCTTGCATTCATTGAATGTATGAAAAAAAAGCTAGTAAAAAGCAAAAAAGCAGCAACTGCTGTACTGCCACCAAGTAAAAATGCTCGAAGTCGTTTTTCTTTTATAATTTTCCATGCAAATTGAATGGCTATCCGCAAAGTTGGCACCTCTACTATTGATCATTTTCTTTACTTAGCACGACACGAACGATAAACCAAACAAGCCAGAGGCATACAATTCCCCACATAATTTCATATATAACAAAGATTTGATTCATGCCAAGGTCACTTCCTTCTTTTTCCTTATGATGCACGAATCTTAGAAACTTATTCACAGGGCTATTTAACCGTGCATATGATGATTATAGGAAAAGTGTAGTAAAGGAGGTCTTTTTGTGTTTAAAAAAGGTAAATATCGACTTCCCCTTTGGTTACGAAGAGTACGTGATGTTGGCTATCAATTTTTAATCCCATTAACAATGTTTCAGCTTTTACGAACGATTTTATTTCCTACAACGATAGATGTTGTACTTTTAGCTGTCCTAGTTATCCTCTATCTTTCTTACGTTGTAGGCTTGTTTTAGAAGTACAACCAGTATTCCAATTAAAAGTCGGGTTTTCACGAAAAAAAGCAGCAACCTATTCTAAAGGTTGACTGCTTTCATTTTTGAACAATGTTTTGTATATAAAATGATTGACTCGAGTCATTGTAATAATTCGTTTTTCTAATAGTTGGACGTATTGTAGTTCCGTAATACTTCCATTTCTTTTTTTATATAGATCAAGGCAATGAAAAATTGGTTCAGGATAAATTAAGTAGCTTGCAAATAGTTTTTTCTCTTCTGCTTCTAGGATTAAAAATTGTTGGTACAAATCTAACCACTCTGCGCCCTGATCTTCACTCCACAAAGTATATTGAAATGATTTCCGAAATGAGATTGCTAAGTCTCGCACCGGTGTATCTAAGACTGCTTTTTCAAAATTAAATAAATAGCCATACCCGTTTGGATGATAATAAATATGAGTGCGATCTAACTTTCCGTGACAAAGGACAGCACGAAAGCTCTTCTTTTCAAGGCACTCATCATGCCAATCTTTTAAATAATTTTTAGCAGTAGTAGTCATTACATCTAGTCTACTATAGTGAGTAAGGTATGTTAGTTCAAATGGAGACATATATGTTTTTTGCTCTGCCTCCTCAGCAAAGTGCTCCATTTCAAGACGACGTTTTTCCCAGCGATTAATTAAATCTTGATAGGAGCTTTTGATCGTTTCTTCGGAAAACTCCTGGTGTTTTACGGTTAAGCCATGAAGCTTTCCTAACTGTTTAAACAAGATTTTCTCTTTATTCTCTTCAGGAATTTGTGCGTCCTCCAAAAACCATGGTTGTAAATAATATGTTTTATCTCCATGAGTTATTGTTAAATCACCATACTTTGTAGGAAGTAAAGGAACAAACTGTTTATAGTTAAGTTTATCTAGTCTGTTCATAACATGTGAAAACCAATGGGCTTGGTCTCTTGTCATTGATGATTCTTTTAAGGCAAACGTTCCACGTTGTGTCACGATTTTTTTAACTTTGCCGAATTGCTCAATTTTCTCTGGATATAGATCATATTGAAATAATATATGCCCAATAGAGTTCCGGGGGGCATTATTCGTTATCATCTTGCCACCACCTTTTCCCCGTCTTCCTCAATCCACCTACTTAGCAATATGACTAGCTTCCTTGTTGTTTCCCAACTATTGAAGAACTCATCCATGATAACAGAAGTCTCTTTTTCTTGATTTTCAAACTGTGAAACTGTCCGCTGCAGTTCGTTTGGTGTCACTAATTCTGCTAAAAGGCTCACACCTTCATCTGTTTTTAATGGAAAATAGTCATTAATAGAAGCCAACACCTTACGTGTAGATATCTCACCGTTTTTGTTATACCAATCCTCTAAGAAGTTACGGATTGGCTCATAGCCTTGTATAGGTTGATCTGCACCACAAACCCAAAATAAGTTATGAAACACTTCTCTTGCATTTGTTAGTTTGATTTCTGGAGATAGGATAGGGCTTCGCTTCGTTTGCATACGTTCTCTCAATTGGAGCACTTTTCGGCAACGTCTACTTGCCTCAAAATAACTCCTCTCTAAAACGAGCTTTGCCATCGGATCTAGGGCTTTTAGCTGATCAAGGGTTTGTTTCACTGCCTTCAATGGAATGTCTTGCTTTTTTTTAAACCGCTGACACTCGTCACTTTGTTTGAGTCCATAAGTTAATGACGTTCCAAGAAGTTTGCCCCATTCATTTTCTTTTCCGGTGGCAGGAAATATTTCCTCAACCTCATCGTGAATGGTGGCCCAGCCCTTATCACATATAAAAAATGGCTCTCCATCCTTTGTTCGAATCATCCGGTCTAACAAAATGCCTGACTGTTTACTTATTTCATCACGCCATTTAACATGCCACTGCAGTAGTTGCTTATCTTTCCAAATTCTAATACGCTTTTTCCCATTTTCACTTTGAAATGTTTGATCAACTTCAATCCACTTTAGATCTGATAGCCCATACTCGATCTTCATTCGACGTAACATATCCATTTTATTGCACCCTATCCTAGTTAACTTTATTGTGTTACCGGAATATATAAAATCTGCCCTTCTTCTACATTTGCATCATTTAAACGATTTACCCTAATAAGGGTACTTTGATTAATTTCATAGCGAGCGGCTATTGTTTCTAACGTTTCATTTTCACGAATGATGCAAAGCTTTAGCTTTTTAAACTGTTCGCCATCTCCCTTTGTAAGCATCTTTGTTAAGTACAAAGCATTTTCTTCCCTTGGTGTTGTAACTTCCTCAACTTGCTGCTCGTGGGACTCAATAGCTTCTACTTCATCTTCTAGTTCTTGAACTTCTTGTTGTTGAGTTGCTTGTTTCACTTCTTGTCTTCTTTCTTTAGTGAAACTTTTCGCCAAACTAAAACCTTCTTCCTTAGCTTGAGGTTGCTCATTAGCTTCAGCGACTGGTTCAGTTTTTGGAGGGTTCTTCACAACTCCAAAAGCAACTGCAGGTGATTTAATTTCTTTGGTAACTTCCTCAGAAAGTTCTGCCTCTACTTCAACTGCTTCGGTTCGTGATTCCTCTTCTAACAATTCATAAGCCTCTACCTCATCACCTTCTGAGAAGACCTCTTCTTCTACCGTTACCTCTTCAACTGCTTCTTCTTCATCAACTCGTGCAACTACCTCTTCTGTAGGGAATTGAACGACTGTTTCCTCTTCTTGATGTTCCTCGATTAATTCAGTTATGCTCTCTTCTTCAACCAGTTCAGGAATTTCATCATTCAGAGGAATATCCGCTCGTGATGTTACTTCTTTTTCGACTTGTTCTTCGTTGTAGGCTTCAAAATGAAATGTACGATCGACTTCCTGTGTTGCTACTTCCTCTATCACTTCTTTACTTGATTTCCCTGCTGACATTCCAGTAATCGAAACATCCGCTGTTAATTGAATACAACCACGCTCAGGTAAATCGTAATCGAAAGAATCAACAATGACATATATATCATCCAAACTTCTAATTCGTTCTTGTGGAATTGTCACATCGATTGGAAAGTGATGTCTAATCTCACCTGTCCCATCTTCATGTAACGTTACTTCTTCTATTGATCGATACGCTACTTGAGAGGCTAGTGATTCATGTTCGCCTTCCGGTGTAATCTTACCACTTGAACGATATTCCCCAGTCAATCTTAAACCGCCACGAATTAAGACGTATTCCCCATGCTCTTGTACTGTAATTTCTGGATCCAATGATAGAGAAACTATTTCGTCTACTTCCTGACCTTTATTGAGCCACACTGATTCTTCAATGGAAAATGATAGCTTTGATGAACGATCTTGTGTCAATTAACTCTCCTCCTCTATTATAATTTGAGTTACCTCCGCATACTAAAGGAACACGTCCCGTTAAACGGACTTATACCAATACGTTAAAGATTTATGATGAGAATACGGAAAATATGAATCTTTTTAATTAATTTCATTTGAAAATCTATGTACAAACTCTTTCAAAATAAGATGATATGAGTCGTAATAACTAATTTCTTTGTTATTTTTTAATACACCCATCTCTAGGAGCCCTTTTATTTGAACGGGCTATTTACGTATAGTTATTGTTGAACTGATTTTTCCTCCAACGGTTTTAAAATAAACAAAAAACGAAAAAGCTTTTAAGAGAAAATAATTATGTATGATAAAAAGGGCTGTTCCAAAAGTCAGTTATCGTAACTTATGGAACAGCCCTATTATTTTATATACTAGATTTGCTGGTAAATTGAGAACATTGGTAGCATGGCTGCAAGAACAATCGTTCCAACTATAATACCTAATACAGCAATCATTAACGGTTCGATAATCGAACTTAAACGACTAGCCATTTGCTCTACTTCATCTTCGTAAAAATCTGCAACCTTTTCAAGCATCGTATCTATTTGTCCAGTTTCTTCACCGACTTTAATCATATGTGTGACCATTTTTGGGAAAAGCCAGCTTTTAGCTAATGGATCAGATAAACTTTCACCGCTTCGTAATGATTCTTTTGATTCATTTAGAACTTTTGCTACGACTTCATTATTCGCAATTTCTGCGCTCATCGTTAATGTTTGCAAGACTGGGACAGAGCTTTTAAATAATGATGCCATCGTCCTCGTAATGCGAGCAATCATTTGCTTTTGTATAAGCGGACCGAATACGGGCATTTTTAACGTAGCATAATCCAGCATGTATCTTCCTTTAGGATTTTGCCTAAAAGCCATAAATACTAGGACAAATAAAATAACAAATAAAATAGCGATATACCATTTTTCGATTAAAAAATCAGAGATAGCCATAACAACTTTTGTAGGAACGGGAATTTCTCCTCCCATTGAAAGTAAGTTGTTTAATAGACTTGGTAACACTTGCGTTAATAAAATGACAACAACAATAACTGCCACTATAGAGACCGCAATGGGATACATCATCGCTGATTTTACTTTTTCTTTCACTTTATGACCTTTTTCATAGAAAGCCGCCATGCGATCTAAAACGCCTTCTAAATCCCCGCTCGTTTCTCCTGCTTTTACCATGTTTACAAATACTTTATCAAATATTTTCGGGTATTTCATACAAGCTTCTGAAAAAGGAATACCTGAACGTAAATCTTCGTAAATAGCATCAAGGGCCTTTTGAAATGGCTTTGAAGAAACTTGATCACTTAGTAGCCGAACAGAATCTAAAATGGGCGTTCCAGCCTTAATTAAGGTCGCTAGTTGGCGGCAAAAAATGACGAAATCTTTATTTTTTACTGGTGATCCAATTGTAATATTTAAATCAGCATTTAAGACGCTGTCTTTTTGTTCTTTCAGCTCAGAAATATAGAGGCCTTTTCCTTTCAACTCGGTAGTCGCTACTTCTTTAGATGGGGCATTTAGCTTTCCTTTCACTTGCTTTCCAGTTTTTGCATCAATTGCTTTGTAAAGAAAGAGCATCTATTTCTCTCCCTTTCATTAAAATTTTACTCATTTTTGTCCCAGTTTGGTACAAACTCATCAGCGTCTGGGCGACTGACATGTCCTTGTCTTACTAAATCTTGTACAGCCATGTTCATCGTTTGCATGCCAATAGCCTTTGATGTCTCTAGCACCGTAATGATTTGGTGAACTTTGTCCGACCGAATTAAGTTAGCTGTTGCTGGAGTGTTCACAAGAATTTCCATGGCAGCGACACGACCACGCTCCCCAGCTAGCGGCAATAACCGTTGCGAGATAACCCCAGCTAACGTGGATGATAATTGAGTGCGAATTTGCTGCTGTTGATCAGCAGGAAATACGTCAATGATCCGGTCGATCGTTTGAGCAGCGCTCGTTGTATGAAGTGTTGCCAATACTAAGTGACCGGTTTCAGCGGCCGTAATTGCCGTAGAAATTGTTTCAACATCACGCATTTCACCCACTAGAATAATATCTGGGTCTTGCCGAAGAGCAGCACGTAGACCAATAGCAAATGATTGACTGTCTTGCCCAATCTCTCGTTGATTAACAATACTTCGTTTATGATGGTGCAAATACTCAATTGGATCTTCAAGTGTCAGAATGTGCTTACTCATATTTTGATTAATATAATCAATAATTGCCGCTAAGGTTGTGGATTTCCCACTACCTGTAGGGCCTGTAACAAGTAATAATCCCTGTGTTTGTTTTGCAAAGTATTTACACACCTCTGGTAATTTTAAATCTTCGAAGGTTGGTATCTTACTATTTATGATACGACAGACAAGACCAACTGAATTTTTCTGTTTAAAGATATTAACACGAAATCGACAAATAGTTTCTAACTCAAAACAGAAATCAAGCTCTCCTTGTTTTTCAAAAGCTTCATATTGTTCTATAGTTGTAATTTCTTTTGCCAACACCTCTGTCTTAGTTGGTGTTAATTTTTCATTGCCTATCTTTTTTAACTTTCCGTTAATACGAACAATAGGTGTACTATCGATCGTAATGTGTAAGTCAGACGCCCCGTTTTGAAATGCAAAGTTGAGTAACTGTGTCATGTTCATACCAATAATAACCACCTTTATTCCATCGTTACGCGGTACACTTCTTCAAGTGTGGTTTTTCCTTCAGCAACCTTAATAAGACCATCTTCAAACATAGACTTAAAACCTTTTTCTTTTACGTATTTTAAAAATTGTGATGTTGGTAGTTTTTGAGTGACCATTTCTCGTAAATGATCGTCAGCAAGCACTGTTTCGTGAAGAGCCATTCGGCCACGATAGCCTGTACTGTTACAAGCGGCACAGCCTTCTCCTTTGACTATTCGTTTGACGCTTATCCCACGAGATGAAAAAATTTCTTCTTCCTCAGAAGTTAATTGGTGGGGTACGGCGCATGATGGACAAACTCGGCGAACGAGCCGCTGACCTACAACACCTAGAATTGCCGAAGATACTAAAAACGGCTCTATTCCCATATCAATGAGGCGACTAATGGCGCTAACGGCATTGTTTGTATGAAGAGTACTTAATACAATGTGTCCAGTTAAGGCAGCCCTTAGAGCAATTTCAGCTGTTTCCGTATCACGAATTTCTCCGACCATGACGATATCAGGGTCTTGTCGTAAGATGGAACGAAGCCCTGCAGCAAATGTCATACCAATATTAGCGTTTACTTGAACTTGGTTAATCCCTCTCACTTGATATTCAACAGGATCCTCAACAGTGATGATATTCACAGAAGCTTGATTCATTTCTTGTAATGCCGTATAAAGTGTCGTTGATTTTCCGCTTCCAGTTGGTCCAGTAACTAAAATAATTCCGTAGGCACTCGTAATCATTTTACGAATATTCCCTTCATTTTCAGGTGAAAATTCTAGATGTTCTAACCCTAATGACACACTGCCTGTATCTAATAAGCGCATGACGATTTTTTCCCCATAAATAGTAGGCAGGCAGGATACACGAAGGTCAATTTTTCGTAAATCAACATCAATCTTAAAGCGCCCGTCTTGTGGTAAGCGTTTCTCAGCAATGTTTAAACTTGCCATAATTTTAATCCTTGAAACTAAAATGTTTTGCATCGTTTTCGGGACGGTTTTCTCGGTACGTAAAACGCCGTCGACGCGAAAGCGAATATGGGTTTCAAATTCATGTGGGTCAATATGAACATCACTTGCTCCAATTTGGACTGCTTGCTGCAGCAATTGATCAACCATTCTAGCAACTGGAGAATCATCTGATTGCTGTGCTTCAAGAAAAGCTTGATCATCCTCATTCGTTGGAATATCCTTCAGCATTTGATCAATCGATTTTTGCATCCCGTAATAACGATTTAGAGCCAATTGTAATTCTTGCTTTTTTGCAATGACAGGTTGGATTTCAAAACCTGTACTTAAACGAAGGTCATCTAACGCAAAATAATCAAGGGGATCAGCCATGGCAACAATAAGACGATTTCCTTCTTTACGAATTGGAATTAGTAAATAACGACGTGCCATTTCTTCACTAATAATACTAAATAAATTTGGTTCAATTTTTTGCTTATATAAATTCACCTGGGGTATCCCAAGCTGAAATTCTAGTACTTCTATAATTTGCTGTTCGTTGACAAGCTTCATAGCAGCTAGCTGATCACCAAGGCGGTTCCGAGTCTTTTTTTGTTCTGCAAGGGCCGTCATGAGCTGTGCTTCAGATATGATGCCTGCTTCTACTAACAAATCTCCTAATCGTTTTCGTTGCTTTTGAACCATTAGCCAGCGCTCCTTTTTCATATTCCTTACTTTGTACTTGTAACCTTTTCATGTCCATTTAATAGCAATACAAAATCTAGCATTAGTCCTTCTATATCCCAAAGAACAGCAGTGTCTTTCGTAGATTCAAAATATATTAATAAATTTTCCACTTCGACTAAAATTTGTGTCGTTTCTTCTATTGTGTTTGCACGAGTAGAAGATGCTGTTAAAAGAACTTGATTTGCTTTTGTTTCGTATGCTCTAATTCTTTCTGAAATATCTGCTAGCGTTTCTGTCGTTAGTTGATAGTTCAAGTCATTGATTGCAGTAACTGCTTCTACGACCGCACTTGCTTCTGGAATTAATGGCTCTTCAGCACGATAAGGCATCGTTTTGACAAACGATGGAAAGCCTTGACTTGACAGTAGCTTCGCTTTTCCATAAGCAATCTTTTCATTTCCAGCTATTGCTGTAAAAATTAAACTTAGCGAATTTCCACGAATTCGAGGGAAAAATCCATTAGCAATTAAATTTTCAATCGCCCTGTTTAAATAATAGTCTGATGTATAGGCCCCTGTTTGAACGATGTAAAAGACACTATCCCCATCCATTATTGGCTCATCGGGAAATGTTTTTTGATAAAACTCAAAGCTTAAATATCCAAAATTAGGAATTACCCGATCTCTAGTAGTACTACCTTTATCATAATCGCCACCACTGTTTTGACCACCATTCCACTTTCCACTGTCGTGGCCGACGGTGGTTTCATTGCCAATAAGAGTTTTATTTTCAGCAGATTCTGTAGATGGAATATAACGTTTAATTTTACTTGGGTCAAACTCGTAATCTAGCTGAAAACTTCGATCATCGGTGATGAATTCGGCGAAATCTTCAAAGAAAAATACTCGAAATGTTATTGAGCCTGTAAGGCGAGTTTCTTCTTCCTCATTTTCTTCGGAATAATTATAACTTTGCACATGAACAACACGCTCAAGTTTTTCCAGCTCACTAACAAATGAATGAACCGCAGCTGCTTCACCATTGATCGAAACGTCGATTTCGACGTATGAGACGGATATATCTTTGATAGGTAAAATCTTGTCTGTAAAAATTTGGTGCACTGCCTCAGGTAAGATTGTTACCCAATTATCTGTTACTGTTTGCTGCTCTGTGGAATTAACTTCGGAAGCAGAATTAGTAATTATAAATCCTAGACTTTCGATAACCGCACCTGTTTCCAACTCTGTTCTCTCTAAGTCGGCGATTATCTGCTCAACATTTGGCCGAATTGGAATACTAGATAATAACTTCTTTTGCTCATCTGGAGTTAAAATATTGACCTCTAATTCATGTAACCACGTTTGTAACACATCAATTTCTTTGTTGACTGTTGACAACTCAAATTGTTTATTCTTTACATCAACTGAAACGGGACGAATCATATACATATAGAAAGCAACGAGAATTAAAAAGAGAATGAAAAATAAATAGGTTAGTAGTTTACCGTTCCCCCTTACCCAATCGTTCATCGTGGATCACCTACTAACGTTTTAAGCTTAATTTCAAATTGAGAAGTATAGCTAATTTCTTCACTATCACTATTAATTGAATGAACTACGGCAGTATTGACAAATTTAGCTTGTAGAAGTCGATTAAGATAAATCGCTGCATCGCCTTTTGAAGCAAATGTCACTGTAACATTTAGCTCACCATTGTTTGAATATGAATAGTTATCGACGTTGGCATCTTCTGGTAAGATACGATAAACGTTTGTTTTTAAATCGACCGTATCTTTATATATCGAATTTAGTAACATTTCTGCATTTTTGTACTTTTCAACGAAATTATATTCGGTAATTCCTGTAGTTTTCGATGCGACATCGGTTTGTAGAACATCGCGATAGCCGTAACTTTCACTAATATTTTGTTCGAGTTCGGCGGCTTCACCTTTCAAATTGAAATATGAATAGGTTAAAAAGCTAGCAGCAGCAACAAAAGCAACTAACCCTGTTACTACTGGGACTAGCATTAAGGAAGAGTTCTTTTCTTTTTCTATATGCGAATTTGGAAGTAAGTTAATACTAATTCTCAACGTAATCGCCCCATTCTAATGAAACAATCTCACATTTCATCATTACTTTTTCCACTTTTTATCTATCTTCTCGTTTTCGCGCATTGCAAGACCAATCGCTACACTGCACATATCTAATAACTGATGCTGCATAAACCCTGGCGCAACAACGGAGCTATAATCAATCCGACAAACTTCTGAATTCATCCGTTCCAAAAGCGCTGTGAAAGCACGGTTGGCGTTTTCTCCAGTGACAATCACTCTACGAAATTCACTATCTCGTTCCCCTAATGAATAACGGTAAAAGTTTTGGGCTCGTTCAATTTCGTTGATCAAGTCATTAATATAGGCCTCTTCATCGAATTGAGCTTGATGATCAGAAACCTCTTTTATATCTGTTGCCGCTACTTCTGTGTTGTCAATTTCAATTTCACTTAAGGTAAGGGTGTCATCGTTATCGAAAAAAGCAAGTTCACCAGATTCAGCTTCCAATACAAGGGTTTGCTCATTAACTACAGGAGCTGGCATTCTCATATATTGATTACGATTAATAGGCATCGTTCTCGTAAAAATAATTAGTTCATCTTTAAAAATATGCAAATCGATCGATTCCTCTGAGACATCGACAATCAATTCCGTACCAGTAAGCCAGCTTGGATTGGCATAGTTAACAAGACGCTGCAGAGCAAGCCCACGAATTTCTGCTGAGCGTGGTTTAAAACCTGCCGATTGAGATGCCTTTGCCAAATCTTCAGCTAACAACTTCGAAGTTGCAAAAAATAAAATTTCACTTCTAGAGCCTTTCATTTCTTCCTGGGCTGCACCAGCTAAGTCATCTAGATTTAAGTCTTCATCCCCGAGATTTAATGTTTTTTGGGGATGGATTGAACCAATCTTTACAAAATCATAGGCAGGGTCATCAAAAGGAAGATGGATACTATCACCGATTTGGAAGTGTAGCAAACGGGAAAGCTCAAGCTCTCCCAAGTCAGGTAACGTATTAAGTTTACGGACGATCGTAAACTGTGTTGGAATCGCAATATGAACAAGCTTTGAAGCTCCTTTATCAGATAAAAAACTACGTAGCTTTGAAGATACTTCAACACTGTCATGTAAACGTCCACCATCAAGTAAATGGCTATTCAAATTATTAATAGCAACATGAGTAATCACCGGTAAATTTTTTTCCATTTTAATAGTAGCAAATGTGATTTTCTGATCACGAAAATCTAAGCCTGAAAAGCTTTTTGGTAGGAACATGTGGTCACCTCGTTAAATTTAAAAGCTACTTTCTAATTGTTTCCATATTTGTTATATTTATATTTGGATCTAATCCCCAGTTAAAATCATCATAATTAATAGGTGGTAACATATAAGGTGGTGATGGAGTATATTCACCAGCACTACCATCATCTTTAAAGCCACCTTTTTCGTCGACAAGTACACTAGCAGCATTTCCACCAAGCTCAAATTTCCCAGTGATAATTCCGCCGCCTAAATAATATGTGCATTGTCCACCAATTTTGATTTCATTAGCAATTAATACCCCACTAATCGTTACACTTCCTCCACCACATCCTGTGATATTAACTTTATTAGCATAAGTAAGGTATCCTTCTTGTATAGCTATACTTACTGCGTTTCCACTTGCATTTATTTCATTATAGTATCTGATTTTTTCCACATCTGGAACAGGTACGCCATTCCAGTTCGTTAAAGCTTTTGTCGTATCTAATCCATAATAATTAATAAAACTTTGCAATGTGGAATTTGTAGGCTTAGTTATATTATTCCATGCTATTTGATTATGATGGACATTTTTTGAGTCAATAAAGATTATCCTATCACCACTATTACCAGGAAATTTCGGCGTTTGTGGTGGCCCCACTTGTCCTGGTGGTGGGGGGGGGACATCTCTCATTTCATCTTTATCCTCTTCGGTTACTGACAATTCTAGTTCTCGAATAAATTTTTGAGAACTAGTAAACTGTGATGTTAGTTTAAAAGTATATTGATTTTGACCTTCCAAGATAGAATTTGGTCCAATGACATCTGTTAAATCTACTTGAACAGACTGACCGTCAATAACATAGCTTCCTGTTAACGGTTGCCCCATAGCTAAATAATAATAAGGTCCACGTTTAATAATCGGTACTTCATTTCCATTTTCATCTAGCGCTGGATAAGGCTCGTTCACACCGTCGTTATTCAAAAGAATACCATCTACAACCTCAAACTCTCGCAATTGATGTAACATCATATCAATAGCGGCTTCTAATCGATAAAATTCCTGCTGATCTGCTAATGCGATAACATTGTTCTTCTTACCATAAAAAGTTGAATTAATCATAGTTGCGCCTACAATTGCAACAAAGACTATTAGAAATAATATTAATAATAGAGCGGCACCCTTTTCATTTCTAATTATGTTCCCTCGGTTCACTCACTATCACCCACCCTATAACGTGAATTTGCGTTATTATACAAGGTTGTATTTAATTCAAACTCTCTGTTCTGATTTTTAAGCCTTAAAGATAGATGATATTTCACAGGATTTTCGATAGGCTCTGGTGTTATAGTAAATTGATCAACGTGACTTGATAGAGCATTTTCTGTGTCACTCAAGTAAACCTTGTTTTCTGAACTTTCATATCGAAAAAAAATCTCACTAGCTTTCCCCAATGTCCAATTTCCTGATACAAACGTAAATACGGCACCATCGCGAATTTTCTCACTCATGAATTGTGAAATAAACCTTGCTTCATGTTGAAGCTGATTCTCGACTATGGTTTCCTTATGGACCTTTATGGTATTATTCAACAATAGAAATATCGGTGTGGAAATGATTGTCAATATTGTAATTGTGACAAGCAATTCGAGTAAAGTAATTCCACGTTGGTTTTCCATCATTGCCTTTTCACCACCGATACTAATACCACTTCTTGATTGATAGGTTCATTAACTTCAACAAATACTTTAATTTCATAGAAATCATCTAATATGGTAGTTGGATTCGCATTGTCCAAATTGCTAAATTCAATCCGATACATTGTTTCAGCATTTGTTAAGATCGGTACAGAAATATTTGTGTAATTAATTTCAGAACAGCCTGAATTCGTACATTTACCGTAAAGCGAAACGCCTGCTAAACCATTTGGAAACGACATTATTCTTGCTTCTTCTATTATTTCTTGAGCATAGTAGAGACTTTTACTCTCTGTCCCTTGTATAACCGTGTTCGTAAAAGATCCTGTCATCATTGTAACGATTGGAATAACAACGATCCCAAGTAAGGCGACAGCTACTAATAACTCAATTAATGTAACTCCCTTTTGATTTTTCATGTTTTCACACCCTTACCAAAATAAGTTCACATACCAATTCCATATTTCTCTCCCCCATAAATAGGCGGCAAATGTTCCGATAAAAATAAAAGGGCCGAAAGCAATCGGTTCCTTCCGTTTGGCAATACCAAAAATAATTAGCGTAATTCCAACAATTGTACCAACAAAGGACGCAAGGACGAGACTCATGATCGTCATCCACGGACCAAGAGCGACACCGATCGCAGCGTAAAGCTTAATATCTCCACCGCCCATGCCTCCTTTACTGACAATTGCAATTAACAATAGTAATGAAAAACCTACTACTCCACCAATTAAATAAAACCAAAACGGCTCACTGCCGACGAACAAACGGGCAATCAGCAAGATTACTAAAGCTGGAAGAGTAATTACATCTAGGATTAATTTTTCGCGAATGTCTGTTAAAACCGCTAATACTAGTAAAATCGTTAAAATAAGTGCCGGAACTAATTCTAGCGTTAGACCAACCCATTTATACGTAATAAAAATAGAAGTAGCCGTCAACAACTCACCAAATGGGTAAAGCGGGGAAATTTTTGTTTTACAGTAGCGACATTTTCCACCTAAAAATACATAGCTGAAAACTGGGATAAGATCAAAGACCGCTAATTTATGCTTGCAATTTGGACAATGAGAAGGTGGGAAAGCGACCGATTTATTTTTAAGGAGTCGAATGGCAACTACATTGAAAAAACTGCCTAATAGTAAGCCAACCAGTAAAACATAAAAATCAATTAATAACAAAGTTGATCTCTCCTTTCTCAAAATCAAGCATTTTCGGTTTTAAAAAAGCTGCCGCTATCAAGCGTAGCGACAGCTTAAAAAAAATATTACTTACACCCAGCAGGCGCCGATATAACTCCGGAAGCATAGTCCCAACCATTAATAGTTCCTGTTCCAGTTGCTGGTGTACAACCAGTAAAAGCTTTAATAGTCGGTATTTCTTTGACATAAGGACCAGTAGCAGGAGACCCTGTTGCTTTAGTTAGTTGATCATTTAGAGTAGTGGCATTCGTAGGATATGTGCTCTTATCTATATAGAACCTGTTAATTGCGTCTTGGAGTATTTGCTCATTTTGTGCGTTTGTATTTCTATGTGCATTATCCTGATTCCCCATCAGCATAGGCACAGCTATCGCCGCAATAATCCCCAAAATAACTATAACCACTAATAACTCGATAAGCGTTAGACCGCGTTGGTCTTTTCTAAGACGTTTGAGAATAGCTTTAAACATTTTTAAAATCTCTCCCTTTTTTGTTTTAATTTTTATGTCAAGAGTATGGTTTACTCTTAAAACCAGCGTTTAATTCGGTGTAACAGATAAAAAAACCTCTACAAAGCTTATAGGACATAAGTTTGTAAAGGCGGGTTGCACCACTAGCTCCAAGTGACTTAGGTGCCCAAATAACAGTCACTTTTCATTGCATCCTTTATTTAATAGATTGATAATTTTGATTTATGTTAGCTTATAAATTTATTATAGCAGTTTACTTTCATAATAAAAAGTGAAATATAGTAAAATCCGATCATAATTTCTACATATTTTCTCAAATTATTACATAAACACTTTTATTTTTACATTATTTGTAAAATTAATATAGGTATAACGACCTAAAAAAAACACTTTTCTCACTTTCCTAAAAAGGTAAAATCCAATAGATTGTCATACACGATTCGACTTCTCATTGCATGATTACCCATTATTCATCTCTAGCAAAACACATCGTTAGCTTCATGCTAGCTCCTCAAGTGCATAAAGCTCTGTTATAAAGGTGCAGACACATCGGAAATATATATCTTGAACAAACAAAAAAACTGACCTAAAATCACCTTATCTCAATCTAGATCCAATGAACTTATAGGATATCGATTTGAGGGATAAGACGACTTTTAGGTCAGATGTTTAATCATTATTTAATTAGCCTTGCAAATGCCTTATCTGCAGCGGCAATTGTTTTTTCAATATCTTCGTCAGTATGTTGCGTTGATAGGAACATACCTTCAAATTGAGATGGTGGGATCGAAACCCCTTCTTCCAACATGTAGCGGAAGTAGTCTGCAAAACGATCTAAGTCAGATGTTTTTGCTTTTTCATAGTTCGTCACTTCTTCATTAGTGAAGAAGAAACCGATCATTGAACCAGCTTGACTCGTTTGATGTGGAATGCCGTGCTTTTTAGCGGCATTTGATAATCCTTCTGCTAACTTTTTACCGAGGCGGTTAAATTCCGCATAATGCTCTTCTGTTAGCTGCGACAACGTTTCATAGCCTGCTGTCATTGCTAATGGATTACCTGATAATGTTCCAGCTTGATAAATAGGTCCGCTTGGGGCAATCATTTCCATAATTTCACGTTTACCGCCATAGGCGCCAACTGGTAAACCACCGCCAATAACTTTACCTAAGCAAGTTAAGTCAGGGGTAACTCCAAGGACACCTTGTGCACAATGGTAACCAACTCTAAATCCTGTCATTACTTCATCAAATATTAACAATGTACCATTTTTCTCAGTGATTTCACGAACGCTTTCTAAAAAGCCTGGTTGCGGAAGTACAACTCCCATATTTCCTGCTACAGGTTCAAGAATTACCGCTGCAATATCGTCGCCATATTGTTCGAAGGCATAACGGAGGCTTTCTAAGTCGTTATAAGGTACCGTCAGTGTGTTTAAGGCAACAGCTTCTGGTACTCCAGGACTATCTGGTAAACCTAGTGTAGCGACTCCAGAACCCGCTTTAATAAGGAGGGAATCACCATGTCCATGGTAGCAGCCTTCAAATTTCAATATTTTATTTCGGTTTGTATAGCCACGCGCTAAACGTAACGCACTCATCGTCGCCTCTGTACCAGAGTTAACCATCCTGACAACTTCTACAGAAGGAACACGTTCAATGACAAGCTCCGCCATTTTCGTCTCTAGTTCGCTTGGGGCACCAAAGCTAGTCCCTAATTCAGCCGCGCTCTTCAGCGCTTCAATAACTTGATCATCAGCATGGCCTAGTACAAGCGGTCCCCACGAGAGTACGTAATCTATATATTCATTACCATCAATATCATAGATCTTCGAACCCTTCCCACGCTCCATAAAAACTGGATCCATTTTTACTGATTTAAAGGCACGAACTGGACTGTTTACTCCGCCTGGCATTACTTCCTTTGCTTTCGCAAAAGCAGCACTCGAATTATTAAATGATCTCATTTTAATCCCCCTATTTTTAGTTAGTTATCAATTTGTACATGTCTAACCAAAAAACTTCACAATCAATGACAGTTACTCACTTAACCATTTTGCAACATCTTTTGCAAAATATGTAATGATTAAATCAGCTCCCGCTCGTTTCATACTAATTAGCTTTTCCATAACAACCGCTTTTTCATCAATCCATCCGTTTAAACTAGCAGCTTTAATCATCGAGTATTCGCCACTCACATTATACGCAACAACGGGATAAGAAAAATGATCTTTTACTTCACGAATAATATCTAAGTAGGAAAGTGCTGGTTTAACGATTAAAAAGTCGGCGCCTTCTAAAACATCACTCTCTGCTTCGCGCAGGGCTTCTAGACGGTTTGCAGGATCCATTTGGTATGTTTTACGGTCGCCAAATGATGGTGCACTATGAGCCGCATCACGGAACGGTCCGTAAAATGCTGAAGAATATTTAACAGCATAAGACATAATCGGGATATGTGCGAAACCTGCTTCATCTAATCCATGGCGAATCGCTGCAACAAAACCGTCCATCATGTTTGATGGAGCGATAACATCTGCTCCCGCTTTAGCTTGGGAAACAGCTGTTTTTGCTAAAAGATCAAGAGTCGGATCATTTAAGACAATGCCTTCCTCGATGACGCCACAGTGACCATGGTTCGTAAATTGACAAAGACAAGTGTCTGCAATCACAACTAGATCTTTATTTACTTGTTTGATCTTTTTAATCGCTTGTTGAACAATACCGTGCTCACAATAAGCAGATGTTCCAACTTCATCTTTCTCTTTTGGCACTCCAAATACGATCACTGAGACAATACCTAACTCTGTAATCGTATTAATTTCTTCTTCTAAAAGATCAAAGGAGATTTGATATACTCCTGGCATAGATGCTACTTCATTTTTTTTATTCATTTCGCCTTCAATCACAAAAATCGGGTATATTAAATCCTCTTTTCTTATGACAGTTTCTCTAACCATTGAGCGGAGACTAGCAGTTTGTCGTAGACGGCGATGTCTTTTAAATTCTAACATTTTTTATCCTCCTTTAGGTTCTCCATCACACTATTTAGCATGCCTTGGATTGTATATTCTTTCGGCTCGACATGAACAGGTAGATCATGTTTAATCATTGTTTTTGAAGTAATCGGTCCAATTGAAGCAAAAACAATTTGACCAATATGATCTCGCCAATTTGTTCCTTCAAGCAGCTTGACAAAATTATCGACAGTTGATGAACTTGTAAAGGTAACGACATCAATTTCTTGATGCAAAATCGCTTGAAATAATTGATTTTTTGAACTGGCTTCAATCATATTTTCATATACATCTAATTCATTCACATAAATATTATTCTCTCTTAAGCTTTCTGGTATAACCGTTCTTGCTAAATTACCACGCGGAAATAAGACACGTTCTCCTGTGTGAAGGACACTAAGTAGACTTTCTAATAAACTTTCAGCTACAAATAACTTAGGGATAAGGTCCGCCTGTAAACCATAATCAGTTAGAATATCCTCTGTCTTTTTACCGACAACGGCAATTTTGCATGGGATCTTAGTTGTTCCGGTAAGTTTCTCAAAATCCTTTAAAAAGAAATCAATCCCGTTTTTGCTCGTAAAAACAAGCCAATCATATGTATGTATAGAAGTTATAGCGTTGTGGATTGCACTTTTATCTTCTACTTCTTTGCAAGAAATGAGTGGCATCTCAACCGGAATTCCGCCATTTGCCTCTATTTGTGACGAGAGAGCAGAGGCTTGCGCCTTTGCCCTCGTCACTAATATTCTTTTTCCTTGAAGATCCATTATTTATCTAAGTCTGCTCTAACAGCATCAAGAATTTCTTTTGCACCTTTATCAAGGAGTTTCACAGCTAACTCTTCTCCTAAACTTTTTGCATCAGTACCTACCATCGTTTCATGTAAAATCGTTTTTCCATCTGGTGAGCCAACAAGACCTACTAAAACGATCTCACCTTCTTCATTTAATTCTGCAAATCCTGCAATTGGCACTTGGCAACCACCTTCAATTTTATGAAGGAAAGCACGTTCAGCCGTAACGCAACGCTCTGTTACTGCATCGGTGAATTTACCAAGAAGTTCTCTTAATTCAGCATCATCAGTACGACATTCAATCCCTAATGCTCCTTGGCCTACAGCCGGTACACATAACTCAGAAGAAATATACTCAGTAACAACGTCTGCACTCCATCCCATTCGCTGAAGTCCTGCTGCCGCTAAAATAATCGCATCATACTCACCATCTTTGCACTTTTTCAGACGAGAGTCGATATTTCCGCGGATCCACTTAATTTCTAGATCCGGACGTTTTGCTAGAAGTTGCGCTGAACGACGTAAACTACTCGTTCCAACAACAGTCCCAGGCTCAAGATCCATTAAGCCTTTTCCACTATTAGAAATTAGGGCGTCACGTGGGTCAACACGTTTTGGAACACAGCCAATCGTTAAACCTTCTTGAAGAACTGCTGGCATATCTTTCATACTATGAACTGCCATATCTATTTCATTATTAAGCATTGCCTGCTCAATTTCTTTCACAAATAATCCTTTACCACCAACTTTAGATAATGTAACATCTAAAATTTGGTCCCCTTTAGTAACAATCTTCTTTACCTCAAATTCAAATGGACCGCCAAGCTTTTTAAGTTGGTCAATCACCCAGTTCGTTTGCGTTAAAGCAAGCTGACTTTTTCTAGAACCTACAGTAATTTTTCGCATCATAAACCCCCATTTTAATGTTTTAAACCTTATTTAATACCATAAGTGAAACTTTGAAAGTGCCCCTGATAAAAAGTAATTGATTAAGATTAGTAAAAACCCAGCAATATTTAACAAAACTAGCGAATAGCCACGAACCTTCTGAACAACTCTCTTATATAAATAATAACCATAAACAATTAATACTAATATCGATGTAATAACTTTTGCATCGAACCATGGGATTTGATCTAATGCTACAGCTGCCCAGACAATCCCTAAAATAACTCCCATTAGTAGAAGTGGAAAACCGAGCATCGTAAACATAAAGGCTAGGTGCTCTGATTTAGAAAGATCACCAAACCTAAACAATCGCTTGCCCCAACGTTTCTTTTTTAACATTTGGTGCTGATAATAATACATGATCGAAAAAATAAAGGCGAACGTAAATGCTCCATAAGAAAGTAACACAAGTGTTACATGAATGAACAGTAGTTCAAATATTAATAAGTCTTGCAATGTCGAAGAGACATCACCAGTTGGGATGAAAACACTAAAAGCCATAATCGCAAATCCAAAGATATTCGTAAAAAATACAAAAAGATCAACTTTGAAAAACCAATTAATGACTAAAGAAACACTGACGATAATCCAAGCGAAGAAGAACAAACCTTCAAAAGACGTCATGATCGGGAAGCGATTATATTCAATCATTCGTAAAATAAAGAAGATTGTCTGTAAAACCCAGACAATAGAAAGCAACCAGAAGGAGATACGATTAACCTTCTGGTTGTTGTGTAAGAAATCAATGAAATACCCCAAGACACTTAAACAATAAAGTACAACCGTGAAAATATATAAGAAATTTAACATTAGTGAAAACTCCTCTCTTAGGAGCGAACTACAGCATCTTTTGGATAAGCAACTGCTTCATGCTTTGCTGGGGCTTTCGCCTCAAACTGACTACAGGATTCCTTTTCTTCGGGTGCTTCTGTATCAAGAGCAAATATCCTTGTAAACAAAGCTAATGATTCTTCAGCATGCGGTTCAGCAGCTATTTCTTTAGCTGCTACAATCGGATCACGTAATAGTTGATTAACAATACTCTTCATATGCTTACTTAATACCTTTTTTTCTCGATCTGATAAGTTAGGTAACTTTCTCTCGAGGCTCGCCATTGTTTCTTCTTGGACTGTAAGAGCCTTTGAGCGTAATGAAGAAATAATCGGAACCACTCCTAACGTCCCTAACCAGTTTTTGAAATCCAACATTTCTTTGTCAATCATGATCTCAATTTTTTCAGCTTCTCGCTTACGCTCATTGAGATTAGCTGCAACAATTCCCTCTAAGTCATCAATATCATATAAATAAACACTCTCTAATTCGCTTAATGCAGGGTCAATATCTCGTGGCACTGCAATATCTACCATAAATAACGGGCGACCTTTACGCTTTTTAATGATTGATGCGACCATATCTTTAGTAACAACGTAATCTTTTGCTCCAGTAGAACTAATTAGAATATCAGCATGAACTAAAGCTTCAGTTAATTCATTGATTGGTCTAGCTTCACCTAATAGTTTATCCGCAAGTTCAATCGCTTTTGACATCGTTCGATTGATTACAGTTACCCTGCCTACACCGTTAGCATGAAGGTGTTTTCCGGTAAGTTCACTCATTTTTCCGGCGCCAAAAATAAGTACATGCTTATTTTTGAAATCCCCAAATATCTTTTTCCCTAATTCTACAGCTGCATAGCTTACTGACACTGCATTTTCACCGATTGATGTTTCTGAGTGTGCACGTTTAGCAACAGTAACAGCTTGCTTAAATAATTGGTTAAAGATCGTTCCTGTAGCTTCTTGCTCTTGGGCAAATAAAAAGCTTTCTTTGATTTGTCCTAATATTTGTGTTTCACCAACGACCATAGAATTTAGTCCACAAGTAACTCGTAATAAGTGCTCTATAGCACGATCATTTTCATATATATCTAAATAATCCACGAAATCGTCAATTGGCAGATCAAACCATTCTGAAAAGAAATTCTTCAAATAGTACTTCCCAGTATGCAATTGATCTACGACAGCATAGATCTCTGTCCGATTACAAGTGGAAACGATTACACCCTCTAAGATGCTCTTAGTATTTTTTAGCCTTTCGATTGCGAATACTCGTTCCTCCCCTTGGAACGTAAACTTCTCGCGTATTTCAACAGGCGTTGACTTATAATTTAAACTAGTAACTAGGATGTGCACGTTTTTTCACCCCCATAATGGTTTCAAAACCCCTTTTTCACGTGCGAAAAAAATTATCTATCTAGAGCATATTATAACATGGTAATCGACTTGTACAAAAAATCAGATGTGAACAGAGCGTGAAAAAGCTGTGGAATATCATGTGTTAAAGACAACCATTTGTATTACCTTTTTTTGTATCATTTCTGACTTGTCCAACTTTCATTCATCATTTTAACATGAATAAGAGAGAATTACATTGTAAGATTGTAGTATTTTATAAATAGATCTTATCTACATCTTATTTATTTATATAAAGGTTGTCAAAATAAATGGAATATGGTTTGATTTTATCAATAGATCAAACTTGACGGAGGAGAAAAAATTGAAGCGACAAGGTATTTTTCCTGGTGTTTTATTAATTGGCGTAGGTTTAATTTTCTTACTACAAAACTATCAAATACCATTCATCAACGAACTTTTTTCATGGCCATCTATACTTGTTATCATTGGCTTAGCCTTTCTTTTTCAAGCCTATATCGGTAAAGACTATCATTCTATTTTTACTGGGGTATTACTTCTCGGGCTTGGTGTTCACTTTCACGGGCTACAGTTATTTACTTTTTGGCCAAATCACTGGGCGATGTTTACACTCATAATTGGTGTGGCCTTTCTATTTCGCTACAGTAAAACAAAAAAGGATGGCTTGGTTCCGGGTGTTATCCTTCTATTAATTTCATTAGTTTCTTTTCTGTACAGCGAATTTGTAAACTTATTCGGTTCGTTCTACAGTTATGTCGAGAGCTTTTGGCCGGTTGCGTTAATAGGAGCTGGCATTTATCTATTGTTCTTTAAAAAGTGACTATCATCAAGGTGCAGCAATTTTGATGAACAAGAAGGCCGAAGCAGCTTGCATTCGTTAGTTAAGCTATTTCGGCTTTTTACATTTCTTTCAACAATCTACGCTCTTTTCCTGCTTCCTTCGCAACATATAGCTAAGATCCTCTAATATTCTAGTTCCTTTTTTAATGAATATGTAATTATATACTATAATTAGTCGGAAAGTTTTTCCTCATACTGATAGGGTTTTCGATCTACTATAACGAACTTTGCTAATACATAAAAGAATGAAAAGGAGCCAATTATGAAACGGATAGCTACTGTTTTTTTTGTTTTGTTTTTATTCGGTTGTAGTCTAGCAGACAGAGATGAAGTAGTTGATATATTGGAGGCAGAGGTAACATCCATTGCAGATATTTATCTGCTTGGAACTACTGCATTAAGTACTGACATTCCCAGTGAGGAACTCATCTCCAAACTAGAACGCATAAAAACAGTAAAAGAAATCAAAGCAGGTGTATTTCAAGGGATAGTAGAAGTACTTGATAACAACCTTATGCACAGTATCGACTTTTACACTTGGGCAAAAAACAGTGATTCAATTCAAATCATTGATCATACTGCCTTTAACGAGCATAATAAGACGGATGGTTTAGAAACTGGAATTTTTTACTTTCAATTGTGGAATGAAATCGACTCGTTTTATTTAAGCTATAACGATCTCAGGTTAACTGCCGGTTTTCTTAATTCAGGAAAACTTGGACAATTGCCAACTTCACCAATTACCATCGGAATGAGTAAAGAACAGCTAGTAGAAACAAAAGGTCCACCGGTGGTGACAGATTGGTATAATGGTGGAACTTTATATTCTTACAACGATATAGCTTTTATTATCGATCAGAATCATAATGTAGTCGCTATTTCAATGCCTGGGTTTAGAATTAATACGATTTTAGATGACATTCCTACTCAAATCGGGCAACCTACTGACATCCAGTATTCCGAATTAGCGAATACAGTATCCTATCTATATAAACTAGAAAATTATACAATTGCTTTTGAAGCAGATGAAGAAAGCACTGAAGTATTAAATATTTTACTTTACGAAAATTAAATCTAAAAAGAAGAACCTAAAGATCTTCATCTTTAGGTTCTTCTTTGATTTCTTCTTTTCTAAACAAATACGACTCAATTGTACTCCATGCCTTTTCTTTTCCCATAGCTGTTTCAGATGAAAAGATAACGATAGGATCATTAGGATCTTTGTTTAATTTTTCTTTAATCACTTTTTCATGTTTTTGCCATTTGCCTTTAGGGATTTTATCTGCCTTAGTTGCAATGATGATCACTGACTTACCCATGTGTTTTAACCATTCATACATAGCGATATCATCTTTTGATGGTTCATGTCGAATATCAATAAGTAAAATGACAGCTTTTAATGTATCACGAGTTGTCACGTATGTTTCAATCATTCTACCCCAAGCGTCTCGTTCACTCTTCGGAACTTTAGCAAATCCGTATCCTGGAACATCCACGAAATACATCATTTCATTAATAACATAAAAATTTAGGGTTTGTGTTTTTCCTGGTCGTGATGAAGTTCTTGCTAAATTTTTACGATTAATCATCTTGTTGATAAACGATGACTTCCCTACATTAGATCGTCCAGCAAGGGCTACCTCAGGATACCTTGTATTTGGATATTGCTCTGGTTTAACCGCACTTATTACTATATCTGATTGCGTTACTTTCATTTCTTCTCTCCTACTAAAGCATGTTTCAATACTTCATCTAAATGTGAAACAGGGATAAACGTTAAATCTTTACGAACACTTTCCGGAATATCATCAATATCCTTTTCATTGTCTTTTGGAAGGATAATGATTTTTAATCCAGCTCGATGAGCACTCATTGATTTTTCTTTTAAGCCACCTATCGGTAATACTCGTCCTCGTAGGGTAATTTCCCCTGTCATCCCTACTTCTTTACGAACAGCACGACCTGTTAACGCTGATATAAGCGCAGTTGCCATTGTAATTCCCGCAGATGGACCATCTTTTGGAGTTGCCCCTTCAGGAACATGAATATGAATATCGTTTGTTTCGTTGAACGTTGGATCAATATTTAATTCAGCAGATCGGGAACGAATATAAGAAAATGCAGCTTGAGCAGACTCCTTCATTACATCTCCAAGTTTCCCTGTTAGTGTTAATTTACCTTTACCTGGTGCTAGAGATACCTCAATTGATAAGGTGTCACCACCAGCTGAGGTATAAGCCAGTCCTGTTGCTGCTCCAACTTGATCTTCTTCCTCAGCAATTCCATAACGGAATTTGGGCTTCCCTAACATTTGTTCAATCGTATTCATTGTCACAACGACACGCTTTTTCTCATTTGACACAATGATCTTCGCTGCTTTACGACAAAGCGTTGCCATTTGCCGCTCTAAGTTACGCACGCCAGCTTCTCTTGTATAATAACGGATGACTTTTAAGATCGCATCGTCTTTTACCTGAAGTTTCCCTTTATCGAGCCCATGGTCCTTCAATTGCTTTGGTAATAGATAATCTTTAGCTATATGGAGCTTTTCTACCTCAGTGTAGCCTGGAATGTGAATGATCTCCATTCGGTCAAGTAATGGTCCTGGAATTGTCCCCACATTGTTTGCAGTCGTAATAAACATTACCTTAGATAAGTCATATGCTTCTTCGATAAAATGATCACTAAATGTGTTATTTTGCTCAGGATCTAAAACTTCTAATAAAGCAGATGAAGGGTCACCACGGAAATCGTTGGCCATTTTATCTATTTCGTCTAAAAGGAACACAGGGTTAATCGTTCCAGCTTTTTTCATTCCTTGAATTACTCGTCCTGGCATTGCGCCAACATAAGTACGACGGTGACCACGAATTTCCGCTTCATCGCGAACACCACCTAATGAAATCCGAACAAAATTACGATCTAGCGAACGAGCAATTGATCTTGCTAATGATGTTTTCCCGACACCAGGAGGACCTGCTAAACAAAGAATCGGTCCTTTTAATTGATTTGTTAACTGTTGAACCGCAAGATATTCGAGAACACGCTCCTTAACTTTTTCAAGACCATAATGATCTTCATTTAGGATCGTTTCTGTTCTATTAATATCTAAAACATCCGTAGTTTCTTTATACCATGGTAAGTTTATTAACCATTCTAAATAATTTCGAATAACAGAGCTTTCAGCTGAAGTAGCTGGCATTTTTTCATAGCGATCGAGTTCTTTATATGCCTTTTCCTCAATGGCTTCTGGCATATTTGCTTGTTCAATTCGTTCTTTAAAGATTTCAAGCTCACTTTCTTTGCCTTCTTTATCGCCAAGCTCTTTTTGAATGGCTTTCATTTGCTCGCGCAAGTAATATTCTTTTTGCGTGCGTTCCATTGATTTTTTCACACGTTGACCAATTTTCTTTTCTAGCCCTAATACTTCTTTTTCATTATTTAAAATTTCAATTAATCCAGCTAATCGTTCTTTAACAGAGATTGTTTCTAATATCTCTTGTTTTTGAACAATCTTTAACGGTAAATGAGATGCAACTACATCGGCTAGTCTGCCCGGTTCAATAATATCAGCTACCGAAGCTAAAGTTTCAGCTGATATTTTCTTTGAAAGCTTAATATATTGATCAAATTGAAGTAAGACATTCCTCATTAGCGCTTGCTCTTCAGCATCACTGCTAGTTTCGTCTTCAATCAGTGTCATTTCTACTTCAAAAAACTCTTCATTATCTAGGAAACGTTCCACTCTTGCTCTTTGTAGACCTTCAACTAGGACACGAATTGTACCATTTGGGAGCTTAAGCATTTGTTTTACTTTTGCAAGTGTTCCAATCGTATAGATCTCATTTTCAGACGGCTCGTCTATTGCAATTTCTCGTTGCGTTGCAAGCAAAATATTATGATCATTGACCATAACACGTTCTAGTGCTTGGACAGATTTATTTCGACCAACGTCTAGATGTAGTACCATTGTCGGGTAAACTAAAATTCCTCGTAATGGTAAGAGCGGAATAACAATTGTTTCTTTAACCATATGTATACACCTCCATATAACATCCTTACTTTTATTAAGTTGATGTTATCATTTAAACTAATTACGATTAGTTTCCTACGTATAATAAATTAAAAATTTCTTAATATGTCTTTCTTCGTTGCGATTTTCACATTTAGAGAATAAAAATAGTAAAACGTAATCTTGTACAATTTTATCCTATAGTAACATCTTTGTCTAATATTACTATTTTAATCCAACATTAGTGAAACAGTCTTGTGTAGATTTAATGAGAAGGGACTATTAGCCCCTTCTCACATTGCTAAATTGGCGTTGGTTCATTCATAACAATTGGAGTACTTGCCGGAATGACTTCCTCTTCTACGAGTGCTTCCTCGTAAACAAAGGACTGATCAAACACTTCCTGTAGCGTTCTAACAGCAATTACTTCAATTTCTGTTTGATCGCTGAAGATTGACTGATAATTCTCTACTGGTACAATTACACGTTTAGCTCCTGCTTGTTTTGCTGCTTCTACTTTGGCTACTACACCACCGATTGGTTTAACAGTTCCATGAATACTTAACTCACCAGTCATAGCTAAGGAATTATCTACTTTTACACGATTAATCGCTGAATAGATTGCAGTTGCCATAGAAATACCTGCAGAGGGACCGTCGATCGGTGTTCCACCTGGGAAATTCACATGAATATCAAAATCGTCAGTTGGTACACCCATTTGTTTTAATACAGTGACTACATTTTCAACAGAGCCTTTTGCCATACTTTTTCTTCTTATTGAACGACTTTGATTGCCAGTACTCTCTTCCTCAGCAATACCCGTTATATTAATTTTACCTTTCCCTTTATTTTCATTAGCAGTAACTTCAATTTCAATAATCGCTCCTAAATTCGGTCCATAAACAGCAAGACCGTTTACTAGTCCAACTTCTGGCTTTTCATGGATGTTCTTTTCTGGTCGTGGCGACCGTTGGCTAGAGTGAATAACCCATTCGACATCTGATACTTTGATTAAGTCGCGATTTTCAGAAGTAGCAATTCCAGAAGATATTTGGACGATATTCACTGCTTCTCGCCCATTTGTAGCATATTTTGAAATAAGCTCAAGTACGCCATCTTCCATGTCAAATTCAATTTTCTCGACAGCTTTCTTAGCGACTTTGATAATCTCTGATGGCTTTAAAGCTCTGAAGTAAACTTCCAAGCAACGAGAACGAATCGCTGGAGGAATTTCTGCTGGAGTCCTAGTTGTTGCACCAATTAAACGAAAATCAGCTGGTAAGCCGTTCTTAAAAATATCATGTATATGCTGAGGTATTTGGGTATTTTCCTCACTATAATAGGCACTTTCCAAAAATACTTTTCGATCCTCAAGAACTTTTAATAACTTATTAAATTGAATTGGGTGGAGTTCTCCAATTTCATCAATGAACAGCACACCTCCATGCGCTTTTGTAACAGCTCCTGGCTTTGGTTGAGGAATTCCTGCTTGCCCCATTGCGCCTGCGCCTTGATAAATTGGATCATGAACAGATCCTATTAGCGGATCGGCAATCCCTCTCTCATCAAATCGAGCTGTTGTTCCATCTAATTCTATAAACACACTAGATGCTCGAAATGGGGAAGAAGCATTTTTCTTAGCTTCCTCTAACACTAACCTTGCGGCTGCTGTTTTCCCAACCCCGGGTGGTCCGTAAACGATAATATGTTGTGGATTTGGGCCACATAATGCTGCCTGTAATGAACGAATACCATCTTCCTGACCGACAATTTCTTCAAAACTTCTTGGGCGAACTTTTTCAGAAAGCGGCTCACTTAACTTTATTGCTCTCATTCTCCTTAATTGCTCTAACTCTTTTCTTGATTCTTTATCAACGGAAACTCTTTGTGTTCGTTGGCTCTTTAACAAGTTCCAAAAATAAAGACCAATAATTATCCCAAAAAATAGTTGGATTAATAAAGCAATTCCTGTCCAATTCATGAAGTCCCTCCTACATATTTTCAAGATCTATGACTTTTAGTATCTCCGGTAATGAATGGAGTAATCGTCGGAAATTGAGAAGGGAATAATTGTTAGTAATGCAGTTTACTTTTTTTCTGACAAGTTATTTGACTCGAGGGACTAGGCACTTTTACTAGACAATGAAAAGCAAAAGTGCCTTGGGTAGTCCCGACCAGCAAATGTTCTGGCAGAAAAAAGTGCATTTCACTTTTTTCCTGACAGGTTATTTGACTCGAGGGACTAGGCACTTTTGCTAGACAACGAAAAGCTAGTGTGCCTAAACTAAAAAAGTTAGCGACCGAAGGCGATCGCTAACTCGTTGTGCTATGCACTTTCTTTCGGAACTGGTTGTTGAACAACTTCCCCGTCTTTTGTTTCTAAAATTGGTAAAGCTTTTTCTGAAACAACTTCAGCAGTTATTTTACATTTAGCAATATCGTCACGGGATGGTAAGTCAAACATAACGTCTAACATAATACCTTCTATAATGGAACGTAAGCCACGTGCCCCTGTTTTTCGTTCAATTGCTTGTTTAGACACTTCTACTAAAGCATCTTCTGTAAATGTTAATTCTACATCATCAAGTTCTAATAATTTCTGGTATTGTTTAACCAATGCATTCTTTGGCTTTGTTAAGATTTCTATTAATGCCCCTTCATCTAAAGGCTCTAAACTAGAAATAACCGGTAAGCGCCCAATAAATTCAGGAATTAACCCAAAACGTAATAAATCTTCAGGTAATACTTTCGCTAAATATTCTCCTGGTTTTAAGTCTTCTTGTTTTCCTTCAGAACCGAAGCCAATTACTTTTTTACCTAGACGGCGTTTAATAATGGATTCGATACCATCAAAGGCACCGCCACAAATAAAGAGAATATTTGTCGTATCAATTTGAATGAATTCTTGATGTGGATGCTTTCTTCCACCTTGTGGTGGTACGCTAGCCGTTGTTCCTTCAAGAATTTTAAGTAATGCTTGTTGAACACCCTCACCAGAAACATCTCGAGTGATTGAAGGATTTTCCGATTTTCGGGCAACTTTATCAATTTCATCGATATAGATAATCCCTTTTTCTGCTTTTTCTACATCATAATCAGCAGCTTGAATTAATTTCAAAAGGATATTCTCTACATCTTCACCTACATAACCTGCTTCAGTTAGACTTGTAGCATCAGCAATCGCAAATGGAACATTTAAAATACGGGCCATAGTTTGCGCTAGAAGTGTTTTACCACTTCCTGTAGGACCAATCATACATATATTACTTTTTGATAATTCTACCTCATCGCCCTTTTGGCCTGAGTTGATACGTTTGTAATGGTTGTAAACAGCAACAGATAACGTTTTCTTTGCTTGCTCTTGGCCAATGACATAATCGTCTAAAATCTCTCTAATTTCCTTCGGTTTCGGAATATCTTGAAAATCAACCTCTTCTTCTGTTCCTAGTTCCTCTTCAACGATTTCTGTACATAATTCAATACACTCATCACATATATATACGCCTGGACCGGCAACAAGCTTTCTTACTTGGTCTTGTGTCTTTCCGCAAAAAGAACATTTAAGCTGACCCTTTTCATCATTAAATTTAAACATAATTATTTCACCCCTCAAAGTTAGTTCTATATCTTCACATGATTAGAAAAACTTAGTTTTGATTAAGCTAGTTTTTCCTATACTTTAATAACCTTAAGTTACTTAAAGTATAAAAATATGTTTACTAAAATTGGCCGTTATTCTTCCTTCATATGTATTGCATTTTATCATATCTAACGCAAAAAGCGTTAATAGAAGCACTTGTACTTTTAATATTATGTATTCTTTGGACAAACTTTTATGAGTAACAATCCTTCATTACTTAATTGAAGTTTATAAAGAGTATATGTATTTAGTTCAACTTTTACCTCCCTTTTCCTTCTTTTTTAAACAGAAGATTTTCCCATAGACCACTTTAAAACCTAAAGTTTATTTTTGTAAAAATTTACAATGCTTTTAGTATAAAACAAGGCACGATAAGATCGCGCCTTGCTCTATTTTAGGATTAAGAAAGTATGTTTTTTTGAACTAGAAAGCTGTCTAACTAAGAGTGACTGTTCTACAGACACCTTTAGGTCTCTAGTTATGCAACTACTTTACTATTTTCTACAAGTAAATCTACTGCTTTACGTACTTTTAAATCACCTTTTAAAGCGTCAATGCCGCCTTGCATTGCTAAAATTTGTTTTAACTCATCTACAGAACGTTTGTAAAGTTCTGCCATCTTTTCAAGTTCTGCATCAACTTCTTCATCAGAAACTTCAAGATTTTCAACTTCTGCAATAGCTTCAAGAGTTAAATTAATACGAACTCTCTTCTCGGCATCACCTTTGAACTGTTCGCGCATTGCATTCTCATCTTGGCCAGAGAATTGATAGTACATTTCTAAGTTTAAGCCTTGTGCTTGCAAGCGTTGACCAAATTCTTCAAACATACGATCAACTTCTGTATCAATCATTGATTGTGGAATGTCAATCGTTGCATTTTCTGCAGCTTTTTCAACTAAAGTATCACGTTTGTTGTGATCCGCTTGAGTTGTTTTGTCTTGGATCATTTTTTCTTTAATATCAGCTTTTAAAGCATCAAGAGTTTCAACTTCTTCGTTTACATCTTTTGCAAACTCATCATCTAACTCTGGAAGTTGCTTACGCTTAATGTCATGAACTGTTACTTTAAATACTGCTGGTTTTCCTGCAAGATCAGGAGCATGGTATTCTTCTGGAAAACTAACTTCTACGTCTTTAGCTTCGCCAGATTTAACACCTACTAATTGCTCTTCAAAACCTGGAATGAAAGAGTTTGATCCAATTTCTAATGAATAGTTTTCACCTTTACCACCTTCAAAAGCAACACCATCAACAAATCCTTCAAAATCGATGACTGCTGTATCCCCTGATTCTACAGTTCCGTTTTCAACTACAGTCAGTTCAGCATGCTTTTCTTGAAGTTGTTTAAGTTCTAACTCAACATCCTCATCTGTAACAGTTGTTTCCATTTCTTCAACTTCTAAACCTTTATATTCGCCAAGTTGTACTTCTGGCTTAACAGTTACGGTTGCTTTTACAATTAAGTTTTGCCCTTTACCCATTTGTTCAACGTCGATATCCGGACGGTCAACTGGTTCAATCTTCGTTTCTGCAATTGCAGCTGCATATGCAGTCGGTAGTAAGATGTCTAATGCATCTTGATATAAAGATTCTACACCAAAACGTTGTTCGAACATCGCACGAGGAATTTTCCCTTTACGGAATCCTGGTACATTTACTTTTCCTACTACTTTTTTGAACGCTTGACTTAAAGCTTCATCAACTTGTGCAGCTTCTACTTCAATTGTAAGTACGCCTTGGTTTCCTTCTAATCTTTCCCATTTTGCAGTCATTTATTCTTTCCCTCCAACATTTTATTAATTAAGTATTTGTTGTTTTATCCTAGGAAACTCTGCCAACCTGTTAAACAGAAGCTTAATTTCCCTATACTTTATTTTCTTTAACAGTGGTTAAAATTCCATAAAGCACATATATATGTTATTTCGACTTTTACAACCATTCTATTATACCACACCACTTTATCTTTTCAACTGAAAGAAATTACTTCCATATCTAGCAAATTCTTTGTCACTCTTTATCTAAATTGAAAATAAAAACGATAATTGAGTGAATTTCATAATTACCTTAATCGAGCTATTTCAAACTAAATGTAGTTAAATGTAGTTGCGAATGGTATTAGCGCAACTACATTTAGAACCTAGTAGCGGAAATAGTTAATTATGAAATTCATTGAATTAGCCTTTAAAAGCTTCCTTTTCTAATTTCATAATCTTAGTTGAACAAAGAAGCATTTCTTCTAGATTTACATTGTATTGCCTTGCTAATTGCAGTTCATCCTCATCATGGCCAGTCATTTCTCCACCTACTTTATGAAGAGCTGCTGCCCATAGCTTGCTACTTAGTGGTTCAGGTGAGATTGGATATAGAGCATATAAATAATGCCACCATAATTGAGTGATCATTTCAAATAAACTTGGGTTTTCACTTTCAAGTTGCTCTGCCACAATTGCTAGCGTATCTTTGCCAAACTTTTCGTGAAAAACATTTTCCATCTCTGAAACAGTTATGTTTATATTTTTACCAAACTTATGTATTTCAACTTCTTCGTCTATATGTTTTTCCTTGAGCATTTGCAAAATCATGCTTTTTAAAACTGGATCGCGCTTATCGATTTTCAAATAGTCCTTTACCGCCTCAAAGAAAACGTTACTAGACATTTTTCCGAGCATTTGGATAGCTAACCACTGCTTCTCTGGTGAAGCTTCGTTTAACATTTGAATTAAATCTTCGGGAGGAACTTGAATATCTTCAGCGACTTCAACTGGTGTTCCATCTTCGACCATTTGGCGGCTAAAGTGTAAAAGGTGATAAAAGGACTCTGCCAAATTTGCTGGCAGCTTTTCCTCTTCCATAATTCCTTCTAACATTGATACAACTTCGTCATAATGGCCCAATTGAACTAATAAAGAAATATGTACTTGAAGAATATCATAGTAGTTTCCGATATCTTCATTAAGCATTTGTTCGGTTACATCTTTAGCTTCTTCTAGCCTACTCTGTTCAATGAGGCTTAATGCCACACCGAACCTTCCTTGCGGGTGATCTGGCTCAATCTCTAGTGCTTGTTCAAAGTAGGAAAGCGCCTCTGAAAACTGTTTTTCTTTTAAAGCTTCCATCCCTTTCCCTACAAGTTTTGCCACAACACCAGGAAACAAAACGACTTTTTCTAGTTTTTTTTGCTCCTCATTCATGAAACAATCGCTCCACTCTTAAGCTTGGTTTCCTTTCAGTGTATCATTATAAAAAATGAATTACAACGAAACTAACTCTATATAATACGCCCGTTAGTAAAGCAAACCTAGCGTGAGTTATTTAACAATAGTTAACTTTAGTTAGAATAGGAAAGGGCTGACAAAAGGTCAGCCCTTATAACTATTTAATTGCGCTAGTTTTTTCATATTGGGTAATTTGCTCTTCGTAATTTAGCGTTAAAGAAACTTCGTCCCAACCGTTAATTAACATTTCTTTCCAATAAGGATCGATTGAGAAACTGGCATGAAACCCCTCTTGATCCGTAACTGTTTGTTGTTTAAGATCAACGGTTAGTTCGTATACACCCTTATCTGCTTTTACTAGTAGACGCTCTACGTCACTTTCTTCAAGCTTAATAGCTAAAATACCATTTTTCACACAATTATTATAAAAAATATCAGCAAAACTTGGTGCAATGATCACCTGAAATCCGTAATCTTGCAAAGCCCATGGGGCATGTTCTCGCGACGAGCCACAACCGAAATTATGATTTGCCACCAATATCGTTGCATCACTATTATGTGGTTGGTTTAACTCAAAATTCGGGTTATCCGTGCCATCTGCTAGAAATCGCCAATCAAAAAATAAAAATTGGCCAAATCCAGTACGTTCAATTCGTTTTAAAAATTGTTTTGGGATGATTTGATCAGTATCTACGTTAACTCGATTTAGTCCTGCTACATTTCCTTTATGAACTACAATACCTGCCATGTTGTTGCTCCTTCCTTCTATATATATTAATCTGATTAAACTTTTACCTCGGCAAAAGTACGAACGTCTACAAATTTACCTGCAATTGCTGCCGCAGCTGCCATTGCAGGGCTCACTAGGTGAGTACGAGCACCTTTCCCCTGTCGCCCTTCAAAGTTACGGTTTGAAGTAGAAGCACAACGTTCGGCTTCTGGAACGAAATCAGGGTTCATACTTAAACACATGCTACAACCTGACTCACGCCACTCAAATCCAGCTTCTACGAAAATTGCATCTAACCCCTCGGCTTCTGCTTGTAATTTAATTTTTTGTGACCCAGGCACAACCATTGCTCTTACACCAGATGCTACTTTTCTTCCTTTAGCAACCTTAGCAGCGGCTCTTAAATCACTCATTCTGGAATTTGTGCATGAACCGATGAAAACATGCTGAATTTCTACATCCGTCATTGATACCCCAGGAGTAAGGCCCATATATTCTAGACCTTGTTCAATCGCCTTTTTATCAGCAGCAGTTGTAGCATCTTCTGGGTTGGGGACAACGCCATTTATCCCCACACCTTGTGATGGGTTTGTTCCCCAAGTTACTTGTGGTTCGATTTGGGCTGCGTCAATTTCTACTGATTGATCATATTGTGCTCCTTCATCAGTCACAAGCTCTTTCCACTGGGCAACCGCTTCATCAAATTTTTCACCTTCAGGAACAAACTGTTTTCCTTTTAAGTATTCGAACGTTGTTTCATCTGGAGCAATTAACCCTGCCTTTGCACCTGCTTCAATACTCATATTACAGATCGTCATCCGTTCTTCCATTGTCATATTACGAATTGCTTCTCCCGTAAATTCAATCACTGAGCCAGTTCCAAAATTTACCCCGAATTTGGCGATAATCGCTAAAATAACATCTTTAGCTGTAACACCTAGAGGAAGGTCACCTTTTACGTGAACTTGTAATGTCTTTGGCTTTGTTTGCCACAAGGTTTGCGTACTTAATACGTGCTCAACTTCACTTGTCCCAATCCCAAATGCTAACGCTCCAAACGCTCCATGAGTTGAAGTATGACTATCACCACATACAATTGTTTTTCCCGGCTGAGTCAAACCAAGTTCAGGACCAATAACATGGACTATTCCATTATCTGGGCTATTTAAATCAGCAATCTTAATGCCGAACTCCAAACAGTTTTGTGATAGAGTGTCCATCTGTTTTTTGGCAATTTCATCTTTTATTGTGTAACGATCTACGGTAGGAACGTTATGATCCATCGTTGCAAAAGAAAGATCAGGACGGCGAACTTTTCTTCCCTTTAGTCGCAAGCCTTCAAACGCTTGTGGAGATGTCACTTCATGGACCATGTGAAGGTCAATATATAGAAGGTTTGGCTTTCCTGGCTCATCAATAACCGTATGCTTTTCCCAGATTTTTTCAATAATTGTTTTTTTAGTCATCCAGATCCTCTCCCATCTCTAATGAAGATTAAGAATGTAGACTCGTTAGCTAATTCAACGCTACTTTGTTCCTACATTCCAATTCAGCATTTAATTAGTTACAGCTAATTGAATATTATCAATCACTTTTTCTGTCATTTCTTCAGTTTTCAAAACTTGCTCACCGTTTAAGGCAATATCACCTGTTCGATAACCCGCCTCGAGAACTTTTGTAACAGCGGTTTCGATTGTATCTGCTTCTTCACTCAGTTGGAAAGAATATCGTAACATCATTGCTACTGATAAAATTGTCGCAAGTGGATTTGCAAGGTTTTTTCCGGCAATATCAGGTGCCGAACCGTGAATTGGCTCATAAAGACCTGGACCCTCGCCACCGATACTTGCAGAAGGTAACATTCCTAACGATCCTGTAAGCATTGATGCTTCATCACTTAAAATGTCACCAAACATATTTTCAGTTACGACAACATCAAATTGCTTTGGGTTCCTTATTAGCTGCATTGCCGCATTGTCAACAAGCATGTGCTCTAACTGAACATCTGGGTACTCGCTTCCTACCGCCTCTGCTACTTCACGCCATAGTCTGCTAGATTCAAGAACATTAGCTTTATCGACAGAAGTAACTTTTTTACGTCGTAGACGCGCAAGTTCAAAAGCTTGCTTCATGATTCTCTCAATCTCTGATTTCTTGTAATAAAGTGTGTCAACTACCGCCTCACCATCTGGTTCCTGACGGCGTTCTTGAGGTTGACCGAAATATAGCCCTCCTGTCAACTCACGAACAATCATTAAATCTACTCCTGCAACGACTTCTTTTTTCAAAGTTGAGGCATCTAGTAAACTATTATGAGCTGTGACAGGACGTAAGTTTGCATAAAGGTTTAATGCTTTACGGATCCCTAGTAAACCTTTTTCAGGTCGCATATGCCCTGGAAGTGTATCCCACTTAGGTCCACCTACGGCACCTAATAAAACTCCATCACTATTTTTGCAAAGATCAATAGTACTTTGTGGAAGTGGAGTTCCTTCTTCATCAATGGCTACACCACCAAGTTTCGCGTATTGAAACGTAAACTCGTGATTAAATTTGCTAGCAACTGCTTCTAAAACTTTTATAGCTGATTTAATAACCTCAGGGCCTATTCCATCACCAGGAATGACTGTAATCTTTTTCTTCATATCCGTTCCTCCTAAGAAAACATACATGTGTCTTACAACACACAATCTGGCAAGATAGTTTGACTTTCACAAAAAGGTGCCTGGCACCAATGAAAGTTCACTTTCACCATCACGGATGTAAATATGTTCGACAAACAACCATCCAATCGAAGAAAGTGAACTTTCCTGTAGATCCTATTTACAGGGTAGACACCTCAAAACTTTTTTATGACAGATGGATTTTTTCCGGTAATTCATCCTTTTGCTTCCGATTCATCACGCGGTTAATGGCATTAACATACGCTTTTGCGGATGCTTCTAAAACATCATGAGCAGTTCCACGACCACTTGTCTCAAGCTCTTCATATCTAATTTTTACGTAAACTTCTGCTAAAGCATCACGACCACCGCTGACTGATTGGATCCGATAATCTAAAAGCTTTACTGGGGAATTAATCATTCGTTCTAATGTATTATAAATTGCTTCTACACTCCCAGAACCTGTGGCTGCTTCTTGCAATTCCTTGCCATCTAATGTAGTCATCGTAATCGTTGCAGTTGGAATATTATTCGTCCCATAGTTAACTTGCAATTGTTGAACTTTATAGTAAGCAACTGAGGTAGCTACGCGTTCTTCAGTAAGAATAGCAAAAAGATCTTCTTCTGTTATATCTTTCTTTTTATCAGCTAAATCTTTAAAAGCATTAAATAGACGTGATAACTCTTCATCATTGACGGTATGGCCAAGCTCCTTTATTTTTTCTTTAAAGGCATGTCGTCCAGAATGTTTTCCTAATACCATTCTGTTTGAAGAAACTCCTACCAACTCCGGAGTAATAATTTCATAGGTGGTTTTTTCTTTAAGAACACCGTCTTGATGGATTCCGGATTCATGAGCAAAGGCATTAGCACCCACAACAGCTTTATTGTTTGGGACAACCATACCCGTAAGTTTGCTTACAAGAGAACTCGTTCTCTTAATCTCGTTTAATTTCAGACGTGTTTCTGCGTTGTAATAATCATGACGAATCCTTAGGGCAACGGCAATTTCTTCTAATGAGGCGTTGCCAGCACGCTCACCGATACCATTTATCGTACACTCTACTTGCCCCGCCCCATGTTCAATTGCTGAAAGTGAATTGGCTACTGCCATCCCTAAGTCATCGTGGCAGTGCGTTGAAAGAATAGCTCGATCAATGTTTCGAACATTTTCTTTTAAATAAGAAAAAATATGCCCGATCTCATGCGGTGTTATATAGCCGACCGTGTCAGGAATGTTAATGACAGATGCTCCAGCATCAATCACCTGCTCAACAATCTTGACTAAAAATTTCAAATCGGATCGGCAAGCATCTTCCGCAGACCATTGGATATGTGGAAAAAACTTTGCGGCGTAACGGACAGATTGAACAGCAGTTTCAATGACTTCATCAGGTGTTTTCTTTAATTTATAAGTCATATGAATTGGTGACGTTGCGATAAAAACATGGAGCCTTGGCTCTACTCCACCCTTTAACGCTGCCCATGTTGTATCAATATCTGATTGTACTGAACGAGATAAACCTGTTACTGAACAACCTTTAATTGTCTCTGCAATCGCCTTTACTGAGCGAAAATCACCAGGAGATGAAGCGGGAAACCCCGCTTCAATAATGTCTACGTTTAATCGCTCTAATTGTTTGGCAATCTCTAGTTTTTCTTCGAAATTCAAATTCACACCAGCCGACTGTTCACCATCTCTTAATGTCGTATCAAAGACATTAATTTTTCGCACTTGTCACCACACCTTTTGATTTCGCCTTTACAAACGGCATCATCTCGCGAAGCTCTCTCCCCACTACTTCAATCGGGTGTTGCTTTTCTCTCGCATTAATTGCATTGAATTCAGGACGATTCGCTTGGTTCTCTAAGATCCAACCCTTTGCAAACTTCCCTGTTTGAATATCGCTTAAGATATCCTTCATTGCTTGTTTCGTCTGATCCGTTACGATTCGTGGTCCTGATACGAAATCGCCCCACTGTGCTGTGTCGGAAATCGAGTAACGCATTCCTTCTAGGCCACTTTCATACATTAGGTCAACAATTAATTTCAACTCGTGTAAACACTCAAAATATGCAACTTCAGGTTGGTATCCAGCTTCAACTAATGTTTCAAAACCTGCTTTTACTAATGCTGATGTTCCACCACAAAGAACTGCTTGCTCTCCGAAAAGATCTGTTTCTGTTTCTTCTTGAAATGTAGTTTCTAAAACGCCTGCACGCGCTGCACCAATTTGTTTCGCATATGCTAAAGCTAAATCTTTCGCTTCTCCAGTGGCGTCTTGATAAACAGCGATTAAACCTGGAACTCCTGCCCCTTCGGTATATGTTCTGCGAACTAAATGACCAGGTCCCTTTGGTGCGACTAAAAATACATCAACATTTGCAGGTGGAACGATTTGACTAAAGTGAACATTAAATCCGTGGGCAAATACCAATGCTTTGCCGGCTGTTAGATTTGCCTCGATTTCCTCTTTATAAATTTTAGGTTGATACTCATCTGGTAAAAGAACCATAATTAAATCTGCTAAACTAGCTGCTTCACTTACCGGTAAAACTTTATGTCCATCTGCTACCGCTTTATCCCAAGAACCACCTTTACGTAAACCTACTACTACATCTACTCCACTTTCTTTTAAGTTTAAAGCATGTGCATGCCCTTGCGAACCATAGCCAATTACTGCTACCTTTTTCCCTTGTAATACTGCCTCATTTACATCTCCGTTATAATATACCTTTGCCATTTACAACATCTCCTCTAATTTTTAGTAGAATGTAAAGTGAAAAGTTAAGGAAATACCCTTTTTAAGGCTCGTTAACATTTTCACTTCACACAATTCTTAATCATTTAATTACCTTAAATATTGCGAAAATTATTGCCGGATTTAATTTATTAGTGAAACTTTTTGATCTCCGCTAGAAGTTTTATGACCACGCTTAAAGGCAGTAATTCCTGTTCTAGCTAACTCTTTAATACCATAAGGGTGAAGTAAATCTATTAAAGCTTCAACTTTCTGTTGATCCCCGGTTACTTGAACTGTCATCGTTTCTCTACCAACATCTAAAATCACTGCACGGAACGGATTAATAATTGCCGCAATTTCTCCACGCTGTTGGGCTGTTGCAAAAACTTTAACTAAGGCAAGCTCTCTTGAAACGATCGATTCATCTGTAATATCAGAAACTTTCAATACATCGACTTGTTTATATAATTGTTTAATCACTTGTTCAATGCTTTTTTTGTTATCAACTACAAGAACGAACGTCATCCTTGAGATAGCCGGATTTTCTGTATGGCCGACGGTAATACTTTCAATGTTGTAGTTTCTTCTTGCTAACATTCCAGTAACCCGGTTTAAGACCCCAGATACATTGTTTACTGTTGCAGTAATAATACGTTTCATTCTGGTTTCACCCCAATCATTTCATGTAAACCTGCACCAGGTGCTACCATAGGGTATACATTCTCCTTTTCGGCAACACGAAAATCTACTAATACAGGACCATCGTGATTGAGCATTTCCTCAACAGCCCGATCCAAATCTGTGACATTATCTACTCTCATCCCTTTAATGTCATAAGCTTCGGCAAGCTTTACAAAATTAGGTTGAACTGGAAATAATGAGTTTGAATATCGTTCTTCAAAGAATAGCTGTTGCCATTGTCGTACCATTCCTAATGAAGCATTATTTACAATCACAAGTTTTACTGGTAAGTTCATTTCTTGTAATAACGAGAGTTCTTGCAAAGTCATTTGGAAGCCAGCGTCCCCCATAATAGCTATTACTGGCGTATTAGGTTCAGCTAATTGAGCACCTATTGCTGCAGGAAATCCAAAGCCCATTGTTCCTAAACCTCCGGAAGTTACCCAGCGATTTGGTTTATTAAACTTAAAGAACTGTGCTGCCCACATCTGGTGTTGCCCAACATCAGTAGTTACGATTGCTTCTCCATTCGTTTTTTCATAGATACGCTCGATCAATTGTTGAGGCTTAATGACTGCAGGATCTTCTGTATACCATAGTGGATATTCTTGTTTTAATTGTTTCAGATCTTCGTTCCACACTGAGTTTTGACCTCTGAGTCCATTTTGGGCAATTAACTCTTTCAACGCTTCCTTTGCATCAGCAACTATAGGAATTTGCGTCTCAATATTTTTACCGATTTCTGCAGGATCAATATCAATATGGGCAATTCTCGCATTTGGGGCAAACTTTTTTAGATTACCTGTTACACGATCATCGAAGCGACTGCCAATACTAATTAAAAGATCACTTTGATAAATTGCCATATTTGCTGCATATGTTCCATGCATTCCAGCCATCCCCAAAAATAACTCGTGGGTTCCAGGCATGGCCCCTAATCCTAATAACGTGGAGGCTACTGGTATTTGTTGTTGCTCAACATATTCGATTAAACTTTCAGAACCTTGCGCATGTAAAACACCAGCTCCTGCTAAAATAACAGGCTTTTTAGCACTACTAACAGCTTCAACGAGCTTTCTAATTTGCAGTTTATTTGGCATAATCGTTGGCTGATATCCAGGTAAATTAACTTCTTTACTATAGTCAAACAAACCTGTTTCAAGTGAGACATCCTTAGGTAAATCAATAAGAACAGGCCCTGGTCTTCCAGTTGTGGCAATATGGAATGCTTCTTTTATTATTCTTGGTAACTCATTTACATCCCTAACCTGATAATTATGTTTTGTAATTGGCATTGTAATCCCTATAACATCTGATTCCTGGAACGCATCGGTACCAATCACTGTTGTTGCAACCTGCCCACTAAAAACAACAAGTGGTAAGGAATCCATCATGGCATCGGCAATACCTGTGACAACATTCGTTGCACCTGGTCCTGATGTAACAACGACCACACCTGGTTTTCCCGAAACCCTTGCATATCCTTCTGCTGCATGGATAGCTCCTTGTTCGTGACGGGCTAAGATGTGACGAATTCCATCCTTATAAATCTCATCATACGTTGGTAAAATTGCTCCGCCTGGGTAACCAAAGATTATCTCTACAGCTTCTTCCTTTAACGCCTCGACTAACATCGATGACCCTGTCATCATTTTCTTCTCACAACTAGCTGTAACAACATTTTTCCTCAACTTGGTACTCACCCTTTTTCCCCCTTACAAGTTGATATTTTATAAACAGCACTAGTGCTGTTTTTGAAATGACTTACTAACACTTTCATAAAACAAAAAACCTTCTCACCCCCATAAAAAAGCGCAAAACGCTATTTGGTAAGGGGTGAAAAGGTTTCTTTCCACGGTACCACCCTTTTTCATGATTATTTCCGTAAATAATCACCTCAGGAACGAATTTTCGTTCATTTTTGATAACGAGTGACGGTATCACTCGATCAATATTACTAGGAATTTAATTTCCTTTCATATTGACACTCAGAGGTGAGTTCACATTTAGGGGCATCACCGCTTCTCAGCAATAACGGCTCTCTGAAGATACCGATCCTTATGCTACTTTTCCTCTTCAACGTTTTATAGTATAAAAGTATTTAGCTAGAAAATTGGGGCTTTCTGTATAAAGTAACGAAAGCCGATAAAGCGTATGCGTCATCTTTTCTCTAATCTATTAATATTTCATAACTCCACCAGTATTAGCCGACGTTACAAGTTTGGCGTAACGAGCTAAATAACCTTTTTTCACCTTAAGTTCAGGTTCTACCCAAGATTTTTTTCGGGATTGTAAGACTTCTTCTGGAACATCCAAATGGATTGTTCGATTTGGAAGATCGATTACAATTCTATCGTCGTTTTCTATGAATGCGATTGGTCCACCATCTGCGGCTTCAGGAGAAATATGACCTATTGAAATACCCCTTGAAGCTCCTGAAAATCTTCCATCTGTAATTAAGGCAACCTTCGTCCCTAAACCTCTTCCCATTATTGATGAAGTTGGCGCTAACATCTCAGGCATTCCTGGTCCGCCTTTTGGTCCTTCGTATCTAATAACAACGACGTGGCCTTCTTTTACCGAACCATTATTAATTCCTTCTAACGCTTCATCCTGAGATTCAAAAACAATTGCCTTCCCATCAAAGGTTTGAATACTAGGATCTACTCCTCCTACCTTAATAACTCCACCATCTGGAGCAATATTTCCAAATAATATTGAGAGTCCCCCAACAGGGCTGTATGGATTATCTTTACGACGAATGACTTCATCATTTGTAATTTCGGCGTCTTTTACATTTTCATATAGAGATTTACCTGTAATTGTGATCCGATCTGGATGAATAGCTCCTTCTATGGTGCATAGTTCTTTAATGATCGCACTCACTCCACCTGCTGCGTGAACATCTTGCATTGAATAATCAGATGCAGGACTGATTTTAGACAGGTATGGAACGCGTTTGGCAACTTCATTGATACGCTTTAAGTCGTATTCAATTTCTGCTTCGTTTGCAATCGCTAGAGTATGAAGCACTGTATTTGTAGATCCGCCCATTGCCATATCTAGAGCAAAGGCATCATCAATTGCTTCCTTCGTAATAATATCCCTTGGACGGATATCTTTTTCAATTAAATTCATTAAATGTTTTGCTGCATCCTTAATTAATCGTTTGCGATCATCGGATGTAGCCACAATCGTACCATTTCCTGGCAATGCTACACCTACCATTTCCATTAGACAGTTCATCGAATTTGCGGTAAACATTCCAGAACATGATCCACATGTAGGACATGCAGATGTCTCGATTTCTAACAGCTCTTCTCGAGACATTTTGCCGGATTGAAATGCACCTACACCTTCGAACACGGAAGCTAGCGATAAGCTTTTACCATCTTTTGTTCGGCCTGCTTCCATTGGCCCACCAGTGACAAACACTGAAGGTACATTCGTACGTACAGCTGCCATTAACATTCCCGGTGTAATTTTGTCACAGTTAGGAATGTAAAAAACTCCATCGAACCAGTGAGCATTAATTACCGTTTCTGCTGCGTCACATATGATCTCTCTAGACGGTAACGAGTAGCGCATTCCAATATGTCCCATCGCAATGCCATCATCGACACCGATCGTATTAAACTCAAATGGAACGCCACCAGCTTCTCGAATTGCTTCCTTTACTACTTTAGCGAACTCATTTAGGTGAACGTGACCTGGAATAATATCTATATATGAGTTACATACACCGATGAATGGTTTATTCATGTCTTCATCAGTTACCCCAGTAGCTCTTAATAAACTTCGATGAGGAGCACGATCAACACCTTTTTTTATCATGTCACTGCGCATAGTATACATCTCCTAGTCCATCTATTTTTTCAACTGGATTGTCATCTTATCAGTTTGTTACTATATATACAAAAGTCTATATGATAATCACTTGCCAAGATTATAAGATTGAATTTTCCGACTTTTATAAACATAAATCATGAGTCATTTCTATTCGTATTCTTGTTATGTTTTCTAACAAGAAAAATTCTTATTAAACCCTTTGTTTTTGTATTTGAGGATTATAATACGCTGTTTAGACCGACTGGTCAACCACTTTTTTAAAAATAATTTGACAATTTTGAATACTTATTTTCGTTGTATACGCTTACACAATTGCCGTTAAAAGGTTTGACTATTAGAAAAAAATATATATGAAATATTTAAATTTTTTTATAACTAACCAAATTAGGAATATTTTAAACCGATTCTGACAAAGATGGTAACGGTGATGAATTTGAAATATATTATTATTGAGTATGTTTTTCTAGCTATTCTATTTTTAACATTAGTTATTGTTGGATTGAGACAAAAAAGAATGTCAGCGATTGTCGCAGTAAAAAATCTGCGTCATATGTGCAAATCAGAAGAGGAAAGAATGCTCTATGACGGGTTAATTAATCAAGGTATTTACGTAACTCCATCTATTCAATTCGGGTTTTGTACTATCCCGATTGCTCTTGAACAGTTTAAGATCGCAATATTTTTATATCCAAAACGCCGTACAGCTGTTTTTAAGCATCTAAGTCTTAGGCACAAGGAGTTTTATTTACGAAGCATTGGTTGGAAAGTCTTCAAATTTTCAGAAGATGCTATTCAACATAATTTAGATTACACGATTCATGTTGTCGTAAAAGATGAAAAGTTAAAAAAAGTATAAATTAAAAACGAATGCCCCCCCTACGTACTGACTTAAATTGGGGCTTTGCATTCGTTTTTTACAATTAAAAAAGCATAAGCGTTATTGGCCTATGCTTGAAATTATGTATAAATGGCGTCCCAGGAGAGATTCGAACTCCCGACCCTGGCATTAGAAGTGCCATGCTCTATCCAGCTGAGCTACTGAGACAAATTGGAGCGGGTGATGAGAATCGAACTCACGACATCAGCTTGGAAGGCTGAGGTTTTACCATTAAACTACACCCGCATTTTAATTTTATTGTTATGCCTAGTTATTACAAACTAAATTCATGTCTCTTCCTCTACCAGCATATTCCTAGAAGCTTATCCGTCGAGACAACTCGCAGTCGTTCACAGATGCTTTGCTCGTGGCTGAGGTTTTACCATTAAACTACACCCGCATTTTATTTATATTGTTATGCCTAACTACACCCGCATATATTAGTGACGACAAAATATAGTATATAACTTTTCGAACTAAGTGTCAAGTTTTTTAAGCGGCTAAGAAGTTATTACTTATTAACCGCTTATCTTTATACTACACTAAAACAAAGTTGCTTTTCAAGTCTGAAATCTCCTTGCCCAAATGATCAAAATAAATAACTGTAGCAGTTTTATTTTGAAACTCTACTATAGCATAAGTTCGTTCAGGTCGTTTTCTAGGCAACCTGAAACTTCCTGGATTAATATAGAGAATATTGTTTTCTTGAAAAGCTACGGCTTCATGTGTATGACCAAAACAAACGAGGTTCGCGTCAAGTTCTTCTGCGCAGTACGAAAGTTTCACTGCAGAAAACTTAACATCATGCAAATGACCATGGACTATAAATATGTTTTGGCCTAAAACATTTGTCATTATCTCATTCTTAAAGCCCGGTTCATAATCACAGTTTCCTTTCACAATGAGGAGCTTATCAAAAGACATAAAATTGTCTTTCGCAAGCTCAGAATCTCCACAATGAATGATCACGTCAACATCTTGGGTATGTCTCTGAAATACTTCAAAGAGTTCTTTCTGTAATCCATGACTATCACTTATTATTAAAGCCTTCATAAAAGTTCTCCTCTTTATTTCTAGATAACAATCTTCTATATAGAAGTTGTTAAGCGCTCTTGTAATTTTTTTAATGCATCTGAGCGATGACTAATATCGTTTTTTTCTTGTTTTGTAAGTTGTGCCATTGTCTTTCCTAGTGACGGTATGTACATAATAGGATCATAACCAAATCCGTGATCACCAATAGGCTCATTAGCTATGATTCCTTCGCAAGTGCCGTCTACTTCGATTGTTTCTTCGCCAGGGATAGCAAAAGCTAATGAACAATGAAAACGCGCTGAGCGACTAGTGTCTGGTATGTCTCTTAATTCTTCTAAAACCTTTTTTAAGTTTGCCAAATCGTCTTTACCTTCACCAGCATAGCGAGCAGAAAAAACACCTGGTCTTCCATCAAGTGCATCTACAATTAGACCAGAATCATCGGCTAAAGCTGCTATTTGATACTGTTTTGCGATTGTTTCTGCTTTTTTTACGGCATTTTCGCGAAAGGTAAGACCATCCTCGACAACATCAATAGCATCTTTTATATCCAACAAAGACTTCACTTGATAACCAAATTGTGAGAATAAATCCTCAAATTCACGAACTTTCCCGATATTTTTTGTTGCAATTAAAAGTTCCTTCACCATTTATCCACCTACTCCTAGATTTTTCAAAGCGAATTGAACTTATCAGCAAACGATCCTAAGGCCTTTCGTTGCGCCTGAAAAAGTTCATTAATACCTTTATGACCAAGGTCTAGTAGCTTATTAAGTTGTTCCCTTGAAAAAGTTGCTTCTTCACCTGTGCCTTGAAGCTCAACAAATTGACCATTGCCAGTCATAATGATATTCATATCGACATCGGCATTTGAATCTTCGATATAGTTTAGGTCAAGGATCTCGCCTAATTTCTGATCAACGCCAACTGATACAGCTGCTAAATAGTCCTTAATTGGAAATTTATCGATCTTTCCAGCTTTCATATATTTTTCTACAGCTAATGATACAGCTACAAAAGCACCTGTAATAGACGCAGTTCTCGTACCTCCATCAGCCTGGATGACATCACAATCAATCCAAATTGTCCGTTCGCCAATCTTATCCAAATCAACGACAGATCTTAGCGCTCTGCCTATTAATCGTTGTATTTCCATTGTTCTACCGGTTACTTTCCCCTTAGACGATTCGCGAATATTTCTTTGTTCAGTAGCTCTTGGAAGCATCGAATATTCTGCGGTAATCCATCCTTTTCCTTGATTACGCAAAAAAGGTGGTACCCGCTCTTCAATACTAGCTGTACATATTACTTTCGTATCACCTATCGTTATCAATACTGATCCTTCAGGGTGTTTTATATATTCCGTTTCTATATGTACTGGTCTTAACTCATCTAATTGCCGTCCATCAACACGCATCCAAATTCCTCCTTCTTTCCATTTCATTTACTATCATACCAATGATTAGTTTGTTCTACAAACGTAATTAACCACTCAATTATTTTATCCATTGTTCCCATAAAAATAAGTGTGTTTCTAGATGAGTGAATTTCATCATTACCTTAATTGAGCTATTTCAAACTAAATGTAGTTGCGAATGGTTTTAACGCAACTACATTTAGAACTTAGTAGCGAAAATAATGAAGGATGAAATTCATTGAGATAATAAATGAAAAAAAGGTGCCTAACACAAGATAGACACCTCAAAAACTAGCATTAATATTTTCCAGAATTAACTTTTAGAGGTCTTCCAACAGGTTCAGATAAAAACTCTCCAGTAGCCATTAAAATTTTATTATCACCATTTACTTCAATTGCTACTTTCTCAACACCTGATTGCTCTGTTAATGATAGGACTAATAGATTTAACACTTCTTCACTAATCGCAGTTCCTTCAATATGATTTAGTAGAGCTTCGTTAAAGTTTACTGTAACAACACCATTTGCATAACGTGGTTCTTCTAGTAGTTCAACGCCATAGCGGAAATCAGTTAGTAAATTAGAGAAACTAGATGGCCCTGCCAAAAGCTGAGTAACAACAGCTTTGTATTGATCCTCCTGCATATTTACTCTTCTAGTCACAGGAACATAGTAAACATTTTCGCCACTTTGAGCAAGGAAATACAATGTTACACTTTTACTATTAGAAAGATTAACAACGTTATCGGTTTCGATATTAATCCCATTAGTGCGACTGAAACCTTCACCAATCGGAGTCCCGTTAACAGGCATTACCTCTTGATCGTGACCATTGATACGAATTTTCACCGCTTCAACACTATCAAACTGTGTTAATGTCCAGGTAATAGATTGCAAAATTTTCAACTCATCTTCAGGGTGATAGTCTTTAAACTGCTCAGAAAAGTCAGCAATTGCAACACCCTCTTTGATATTCACCCCATAAATTTCTGTTCCAGCAGGTAACACTGCTTGAAACCCATTAGGTAATAATTGTGATACAGGACCATCTTGCACTAAGTATTCTAATGCTTGCTTTGCGACTCCTTCTGATTTTGGTAATTGAATCGCTTGTGGAGCTACTAGGCCATTTTGATCAATCAAATACAGCTCTCTCATCGTAGTTTCTGTCACCATCTCACTACCAGTCTCCTCAACAACTTCCAAATCACTATCAAACGTTACCTCTTCATCAACATAACTTACTGGTGGTGGATCAGTTTCATTCATAGTCTTTTGGGCCCCGTAACTACAACCAGAAACAATAATTGATAGAGCAATTAACATTGGTACCCCTGCTCTGTAACTTTTACGCATGATATTCCCTCCTCAGGTGGTTTGTACTATTATGTATACGAGCTTTTTATTATTTTAGACCAACCCTTTTATATTTAATTAAGAGTTTTTAAGTTTCCAATTTCCCTTACACAAAACTCTATAACTCATGCGGGTTGCTGGTTTACTTTCTCTTCGCTGTAAAACTCTAACGAATTTTAGAGGCTCGTTCCAGGAAATCCAGCGACTTTATTCTGGCGTTGTTAAGCTTGCCTCATTTTACATCTAACCCAGTCGCTAGTTCCCTCTCTCTTCTCTGTAAAACTCTCCAACATGGTTTAAGATTTTTTTTTACAAAACAAAAAGCCCAATACATGTTTGGGCTTAAGTAAGTGATATTGTAGTTACTAGAGGTATAGTTGTTTCTAACCAACCTTGGGCGAAATTCTTAAAATGAGTTTCTTCACCAGTTGTATAGAAAGTATGATTAGGTATTCGGTTACCTGTATAAAGCAATTGTTTATGATAGAGTAGCGCACTTACTTCTCTTGCTGTTTCATCACCTGAGGAGATGATTTCAGTTTTATCACCCATAACTTCTTGAATGACATTGCTAAGAAGAGGGTAATGAGTGCAACCTAAGATTAATGTATCAATAGCTGTTTTACGTAGTGGTTGCAAGCTTTTGGAGACAATTTCGTATACTTCCTCTCCTTCAAAAATTCCACTCTCGACAAGCGGAACAAACAGAGGACAAGCTAAACTTTCTACTTTAATCTTATTATTAATACTTAATAACGTGGTTTTATAAGCATCACTATTAATTGTACCTATTGTTCCAATGATCCCGACATGATCATTTTTAGTAACCTTTAAAGCAGAAATCGCGCCTGGATGGATGACACCGACAACAGGGATCTTCAACTTATTTCGCGCTTCCTCAAGCACAACAGCTGTAGCTGTATTGCATGCAATAACGAGCATTTTTATCTCGCGATCTAATAAATAATTAATCATTTCCCATGTATACTGCCTGACTTCATGTTGTGGTCTAGGACCGTAGGGACAACGTGCAGTATCACCAATATATAAAATTTCTTCTTTAGGAAGCTGTCGTAACATTTCTTTTACAACTGTTAAGCCCCCAATTCCAGAATCAATAACACCAATTGCTCTATTCAAGTGTTTCCCTCATTTTCATCTGTAGTTTCCTAGTAGTAAATTAATCTCTTTTCATTTCTTCGTATAAGTGACTTAAATTTTGTTCAAGAATATTAACCTCGTCAATAGATAGATGCTTTAGGACATAACTTAAATATTCTTGACGCTTTTTAATTACCTCTTGAATGATTGTTGCACCTTTGTCAAGTAAGTGGATACGAACAACACGGCGGTCATTTGTATCCTTCACTCGTTCTACAAGTTCATTTTTTTCCATGCGATCTACTAAATCTGTCGTTGTACTACATGCTAGATACATTTTTGTAGATAACTCACCAATCGTCATATCACCATATTCATGAAGCCATTGTAACGCAACGAACTGTGGCGGAGTAATCGGAAATTGTGTTAAAATTTCACGCCCTTTTTGCTTTACAATATCTGCTATCATCCTTATTGACTTTTCAATATGTGCCACTTGTTCTATCTCTTTATTTGAATTCATTTTCTTCCTCCTCCTTTACATTAAAAAGCACAAGCGCCCTGTTAAGCCAAGCTCTACCTCGAGAATCAACTTGTACTTTTGCGACGAGGGACTTTGCCGCGATAAATTACAGGAAAGCTATCTTTATTTCGACATCATGCTTACATTCTCCTTGTTTTTTAGAATAATTTCAAGTGTTGTCTACAATTTAAGGTAGATTATTTTCGCAATTAGAGCAGAAAAATACATTTCTCTCTTTATTTTCACATAAATAGGAAAATCCTACCTCTAATCCTTACAAAGTAATGTCGTTGGTTCCCTTTCTTTTCGCCGTAAAATTCTATCTAATTTTAGAGACTCGCTCAAGGATAACCAGCGACATATAGTTAATATCCAAATACTTATCTATACAAAAAAGAGACCTATTAGTATAAGTCCCTTCAAAATCACTTAAATTTTTGGGTTTTATTTACCAAGTCCGTTTTTAATAACAGCATCAAGTGCTGTCATAGCTTCATTGGCGTCAGATCCTTCTGCTTTGATCGTTACTTCTGCTCCTTGACCTACTCCTAATGACATTACACCCATAATTGATTTTAAATTCACAGATTTTTCTTTATAAGTTAGAGTAATTTCAGATTGAAATTGACTAGCTTTATGTACTAATTGCGTTGCTGGCCTTGCATGAATTCCTGTATCTGCTGTAATTTTAAAGATTTTTTCAGGCATATTTGATCACTCCTATAATTTTTTTTTATTATATCAGATTTAACAAAAATATAAAAACTTAATTGTGATCATAAAGAAAACAAATGAGGCTGGCTCACTAAATGTTTGCCACACCTTTTAGGCCAAACAAATATGAACCAGCCTCAACTGCTAAATTTTTAGATATCCTAACCGCACCAATTCAATGACGGCTTGGGAGCGCCCCTTTACTCCAAGCTTCTGCATTGTGTTTGAAATGTGATTACGAACAGTCTTCTCACTTATGAATAGCTCTTGCGCAATTTCTTTTGTAGTCTTATCTTGAACTAGTAGATCAAATACTTCTTTCTCACGCTTTGTGAGTAGTGGTTTAGGACGGAATTCATGATCCTTCAATAATTTCACCCTCTCTTGCACGGGCTGCAATGCATAGGAATATTTTTAGTACTTAGCTACGTTATCCTATGTAAAAGAGAGGGACCGTGTGACTTAAATATTGGCAGAGACAATAGAAGATTTCAGTTTTTCCATCATATTCTCATCCCACTCAAATGGTTTCCCTGTTTTTTTATGAACTTGAACCATTCGCCCTCTACCGGTAATGCAAATCTCACCTTGGTGATTTTTTATCATATAGTGGAGATCAACAGATGTTTTACCTATAGCGTTTATCTTTACAAAAACATCCAAGCGTTCATCAAAAAATAGTTGGCGCAGATAATTACATTGTAAATCAGATGTAACTGGAATTCCGTCGCCAGCGCTCGTTAGCCATTGCTGCATGATTCCTATTTCTTTGAAAAATTCAATACGCCCCTCTTCAAAATAAACAAAGACTTTTGTATTATTTAAATGCCCAAACAAGTCCGTTTCAGAAAAACGAACTTTCACTGGATATGAATATGTGAAACCATTAATCCAATCATCAAAGTTCTCAATATAAGCAATATTCTTCATAAAATCGCTCCTAATATTATGAATGATTAATCATTCACTAGTTTGTAATAAAAAGAGGCTGGTGTTTACTAGTTTTTATGTAACCAAATATAGGATTATTTCCCATATTTCTCACACAAAAATACTAGTTACAAATTCAGCCTCCTATGAACTTAACTGACTTATTCAATTTCAAACGTTCTTTACACATCACTTTGATATAAATCTAGATTTATTGCTCAATTAATTAAATATTATTGTCACTTCCAAAGAAGTTCTTAAATGATTGAATTGTCGTATCGCGGTTAAGAGCAGCAATTGATGTCGTTAATGGAATTCCCTTAGGACAAGCCTGAACACAGTTTTGTGAGTTTCCACAGTTTGCTAAACCGCCTTCTCCCATAATCGTTTCTAGTCGCTCCGCTTTGTTCATTTCTCCTGTCGGATGAGAATTAAAGAGACGGACTTGCGAAAGCGGCGCAGGGCCGATGAAAGGAGACTTGCTATTAACATTTGGACAGGCCTCTAAACATACACCACATGTCATACATTTCGAAAGTTCATAAGCCCATTGGCGCTTACTTTCTGCCATTCTTGGTCCTGGACCTAAATCATATGTGCCATCAATAGGTATCCAAGCTTTTACTTTCTTTAACGATTCAAACATTCTAGTTCTGTCGACAAGTAAGTCGCGCACAACTGGGAACGTGCGCATCGGTTCTAACCGAATTGGTTGTTCTAGTTGATCTATTAAAGCTGTACATGATTGACGTGGCTTCCCATTAATAACCATTGAACATGCACCGCATACTTCTTCTAAACAGCTCATATCCCAGTTAATTGGAGTCGTTTTCTCACCTCGGTCATTTACAGGATTGCGACGAATTTCCATAAGCGCTGAAATAACATTCATATTTTCGCGATAAGGTATTTCAAACTTTTCGATATATGGCGTCGCACTTGTATCTGATTGTCGAGTGATTTCAAATCGAATGGTTTTTTCGCTCATGCTTATTCACTCACTTTCTTTTTAGTGGTGTAATCACGTTTACGCGGTTTGATCAATGAAACGTCAACATCCTCATATTCAAACTCCGGAGCATTTGTCGCTGCATTGAATTTCGCCTTCGTTGTCTTTAACCAGTCTTCGTCATTACGCTCTGGAAATTCTGGTTTATAATGAGCACCACGGCTTTCATTACGATTGTATGCACCTAGAGTAATTACACGAGCTAAATTTAACATCCCTTCTAACTGACGGGTAAATGCAACACCTTGATTACTCCATTTAGCAGTATCATTAATGTTGATGTTTTTATAACGCTCCATAAGCTCTGTAATTTTCTCATCTGTTTGTAGTAGCTTTTTATTTTCACGAACAACAGTCACATTATCTGTCATCCATTCACCTAACTCTTTGTGTAGCTGATATGCATTTTCTTCTCCATCCATTTTTAGGATCGAATCGAATTTTGTTTGTTCTTCTTTAATATAACGTTCAAAAACATTTTCCGATACATCATCAGCAGTCTTTTCAAGACCACTAATATATTCAACCGCTTTTGGCCCCGCTACCATTCCTCCATAAATCGCTGAAAGTAGAGAGTTGGCACCTAGACGGTTTGCTCCATGTTGTGAATAATCTACCTCACCTGCTGCAAATAATCCAGGGATGTTTGTCATTTGGTTATAATCAACCCATACTCCACCCATTGAATAGTGAACACCTGGGAAGATTTTCATTGGTAACTTACGTGGGTCATCACCCATAAACTTTTCGTAAATTTCCATAATTCCACCAAGCTTAATGTCTAATTCTTTTGGATCTTTATGAGAAAGATCTAAATATACCATGTTTTCGCCATTAATTCCTAGCTTCTGGTTTACACAGACATCAAAGATTTCTCTCGTTGCGATATCACGAGGAACAAGGTTACCGTATGCTGGATATTTCTCTTCTAAGAAATACCAAGGTTTACCATCTTTGTATGTCCAAACGCGTCCACCTTCTCCACGAGCAGATTCACTCATAAGACGGAGCTTGTCATCTCCTGGAATAGCGGTTGGATGGATTTGAATAAATTCACCATTTGCATAATATACACCTTGCTCATAAAGCTTTGCAGCTGCAAAGCCTGTATTAATCATTGAGTTTGTAGATTTACCAAAGATAATTCCCGGTCCACCTGTTGCGACAATAACAGCGTCAGCTTTAAAATTTACAATCTCTGAAGATCCTAAGTTTTGTGCGACAATTCCACGACAGGTTTTTTCGTCATCAATGATCGCTGAGAGGAACTCCCAACCTTCATATTTTTTAACTAAGCCTCGTACTTCATGACGGCGAACTTGCTCATCTAATGCATAAAGAAGCTGTTGACCAGTTGTTGCTCCAGCGAATGCTGTACGAGAATGCTGTGTCCCACCAAAACGACGGAAATCTAATAGCCCTTCTGGCGTCCTGTTAAACATTACACCCATTCGGTCCATTAGATGTATAATTCCTGGCGCTGCTTCACACATCGCTTTTACCGGTGGTTGGTTTGCCAAGAAGTCTCCACCGTATACCGAATCGTCAAAATGTTCCGCAGGAGAGTCTCCCTCACCTTTTGTATTTACAGCTCCATTAATACCACCTTGGGCACAAACAGAGTGAGATCTTTTTACTGGTACTACAGAAAACAAATCTACTTGGACGCCTGCTTCAGCCGCTTTTATAGTAGCCATTAAACCTGCTAGGCCACCACCAACTATAACAATTTTTCCTTTACTCATCATGACCACTCCTTCAAAATTTGGCTACTAGATAAATGCTAAGATTGCACGAACACCAACAAACGTCAAGGCAACGAATACGCCTAACGTGAAGTATGTTGAGATTAGTTGTGATCGAGGAGTGATAGTAATCCCCCAACTTACGAAAAACGACCAAAGTCCGTTTGCAAAGTGGAACGTTGTAGCAACGATACCAACAAGATAAAATGCTAAAATATACGGATTGGCAACAATGTTTGCCATCATCGCAAAGTTAACCTCTGCTCCTAGAGCTGCAGCAATTCTAGTTTCCCATACATGCCAAGCTAAAAAGATGACAGTGAATACACCCGTCCAACGCTGAAGTCTAAACATCCAGTTTCGGAAGTAACTATATGTACTCGTGTTATGCTTAGCTTGAAAAGCGATGTATAAACCGTAAATCGCATGGAATAGAATTGGCAAGAATATGACAAAAATCTCTAAAACATATCTAAACGGTAATGACTCCATAAAGTGAGTCGCTTTGTTGTAGCTTTCAGGGCCATACGTTGCAAAATAATTCACTCCGAAATGAACTATAATGAAAAGTCCTACTGGAATAACTCCTAATAAAGAGTGCAATTTGCGAAAGAAAAATTCTCGATTACCGGTCATACTTTGTTTCCCCCTGTTTTCTTAATTTTTGTAAAGGTCTAAGACCTCATTTCTAACGGGAAAGCTCAAACTTCATTCTATACTCGAGTTTTAAAAAAACTAAAGTGTAGAATTCAAAACGAACTCTTTTTAGAACTTTTTTTAAATAATTTCACCCCTCCATAGTTTTTAGTTTTAACACTAGGAAAATAGTTTTTTTAATTTGTCAACAAAGTAAAAAACACTATCTTTGAATATAATGTGACAATTTTATTTTACTCCCATTATACTAATTCGGTCAAGAAAACGGATACATATTATTATTAGTAAATTCTGATTAATAAATGCATTTTATAATAATAGTTTACTTGTTCACAATCTCTATCAACCCTGATGTGCCAGTAACTTTGACGGTTGTAGATGGTTTATTTTTATTGCAAAATGCATAAAGTGTTTAATTATAATTCGTAATATTCAAATAATTATGTCTATTATAGTTTTAAAAAAAATGACTGTATTTGGCACAAAGTCCAGGTACAGTCATTTTCATTCTATCCGATAATAATGCGCTCTGTCGGATATTTATAATAGCTTTTCGTTTCCTTTTTACGAACAGAGAAAAGGAATGCGACAAGTCCTACCCGCCCTATGAACATAAGGACCATTAAAACTACTTGACTTGGCAGGCTTAAATTAGGGGTAATTCCCATTGAAAGCCCACATGTTCCGAATGCAGAACTGGCTTCAAAAATAATCGCCATTAATTCAATTTCCCCACTATTCTCGAATGAAGCTATTAGAATAATTGCAGAGAATAGCATTAAAATAAAGACAGATAATACGATAAATGATTTTTGACGATCCTCTTGGTGAATTTCTCGTCCAAATACTTTTACATCACTCTTCCCTAAGGCAAAACTACGGATCGTTAAAAACATAACGGCTAACGTTGTTGTTCGAATTCCGCCACCAACACTCGATGGACTAGCACCAATTATCATTAACCCTGACATAAGGAGAAGTGTCGCCAAACTCAATTGGGAAACTTCCATCGTTGCTAAACCACCACTTCTTGCGGTAGCAGAATTAAAAAGCGAGTAAAAAAGTTGTTGATGCCACTCTAAACCAACATAATAATGGCCAAATTCTAAAGCCCAAATTGACACGAAGCCAAACAAGAAAACTATGAAGTATGTCGTAGTTGTAATTTTAGTAAATAAGCTGAATTTAAAGTTAGGATGATCTTTTGAGAAGTATTGCTTCAGCTCCATTAATACCGGAAAGCCTATCGCCCCTGCAAAAATCAATAATATTGCAATGAATTGCACAAAATAATCATTCGCAAAGGGGATTAGTGATTGACCAGTAACATCAAACCCAGCATTGGTAAACGCACTCAATGATGCAAACGCTCCTTGATAATAAGCTTCACCGACTGTATCAAAATAGTTCAAAAAATACGTTCCAAGGATTAATGCACCAATAAGCTCAATCGCCAAGGCTACAAAAAGGATCCCACGCATTAAATTTACAAGCCCTGAAAAAGTGTTTTGATTTTGGTCGACCATTATTAGCATTCGTTGCGACAAAATGATTTTTCTGCCAAAAATCATCCACACGAATGTTCCAAGAGTCATAATACCTATTCCACCCAACTGAATGGCAATAGCTAGGAAAATAATTCCTAAATAGCTATATGTTTCTGAAACATTGACAACCGTTAGTCCCGTAACACTTACAGCACTAACTGAAGTAAATAATGCTTCAGAATACGTTACACTAACACCTGGTAAGCTTGAAATAGGTAAATATAATAAAAAACTAAATAAAAACATGGCAATGATATATGATATGATAATAATTCGAAACGGGGTTAAAAACTTCCCCTTAGATAAATTCATAAGTATGTACCTCCGGAAATAATTCGGGGTTAGTATACCACAAATTTATGAATGACATATAGTGATTTTTAAATATTCGAGATATAATAACTTAAAAACAAAAAAATGGGGGAGAAAGATGATCTTTAGTCAAAAAAAGACACCTGAGATAGATAAAACAGAGCTACAAATTCCGTTGTTTGGCTATGATCTTTTAAGAAAAGATGTTTTGCCTGATCTTTTAGGGAAAGAACATAACATTATTTTATATTGGGCCGGTAAATCATTAGCAAGGAAATACCCTGTCAGTTCTATCGATGAGATTATTTCTTTTTTTAGTCGAGCTGGGTGGGGTGATCTTACATTAGTAAAGGAAAAAAAATCTGAACTTATTTTTGAACTCACTTCTCATTTATTTATCGATAAAAAAACGGCGATATGCCCACTAGAAGCTGGATTTTTAGCAGAACAAATCCAAGTTATTAAAGGCTTTATAGCTGAGACGAATGAAGAACTTAGAAGTGGAACACCTAAAAAAGTTATCTTCCATGTAAAATGGGATATTCATGATAGAACGGTATAAAGGAAAGAGGCTGTCCGATAGGTATTGCATCTCGAAGTCATATAGAAGTGTACGTTTTGTACATTATCTATTTATAGTAGCCTTGGTGACTGATACTTCTCTTTGGGACAGCCCTTTCTTTTGGTTACTAGAGACTAACTGATTTTTTTAATTTAAACAGGTACATTAATTTTATCTAATTCAAATTCTTCATGGAGTGTCTCAACAGCTTTCACCATTTCACTTTGATCAATTACTGTCGACACTTTAATTTCTGATGTACTTACCATTTTCACTAAAATCCCTTGATTAGAAAGTGCCTTAAACATTTGTCCTGCAACTCCTGGATTGGAAATCATTCCTGAACCAACGATAGATACTTTTGCTAATCCTGTGTCGTGAAGGATTTCTTGGAATTGAAGGTTTTGACGATTTTGTTCGAGAACTTCCAATGTTTCTGTTAACTTTTCAGAAAGAATTGAAAAGGAAATGTTTGTATTCTCACTATCAATAACATTTTGAATAATAATGTCAACATTAATGTTATTTGTTGCTAATGTCGTAAATAGATTTGAGAGTCCACAAATATCATTTGGCATGCCACAAACCGATATTTTTGTCACATTACTTTCGAATGCTAAACCTCTAACAACTAAATTTTCTTCCATTGATACTTCCTCCTCAATCATCGTTCCTTCTTCTTCTACCATGCTTGAACGAACCGTTAATTTCACATGGTAATTTTTTGCGAATTCTACAGCACGAGGATGTAACACTCCTGCACCTAGGTTTGCCAATTCTAGCATTTCATCATAGGAGATCGAGCTTAATTTTCGTGCTGTTTTCACGACTCTAGGATCTGTTGTAAACACCCCCGTCACATCTGTAAATATGTCACAGCGATTAGCATTTAGTCCCGCAGCAAGAGCAACTGCTGTTGTATCCGAGCCACCTCGTCCTAACGTCGTAATCTCGCCATTTTCAGTAACACCTTGAAATCCAGCAACGATAACAATTTTTCCTTCTGCCAAGTGATTACTAATCATTTCTTTTTCAAATTTACGGATACGAGCATTACTATGACAAGCCTCTGTTTGGATGCCAGCTTGCCAACCTGCTAATGAAATTGCTTTGTAGCCCTTCGCCTGTAATGCCATCGTTAAAAGGGAGATCGTTACTTGTTCTCCGGTACTAAGAAGCATATCCATTTCTCGCTTACTCGGATTTTCAGTAATGTCCTTCGCTAATGAGACTAAATCATCTGTTGACTTTCCCATCGCTGACACAACAACGACTACTTGGTCACCGCCTTTAACAGTTTCAATTACTCTGTTAGCTACATGCTTAATTCGATCTACATTTCCAACTGACGTTCCACCAAATTTTTGTACGACTAAACCCATGTGAGTAACATCCTTTCATTTTCCTAAATTCTATCCCAGCCGTTTCTCATAGAAAAGCTAAGAGCTTAGACAATCACTAAAATAAACATTTCCACTGCTGAAATACTTTATAATTTTCCTAAAAAATAAAAAAGCATCAGCAAGGAAAACCCTCACTGATGCTTTAACTAATGTCAAAACAAATAGAAACTAAATAAATGTTCCTGTACGCGTGAGATAGTTCTCCACACAATCTTAGGAGGGATTGTGTGACAGCTCTACATTTCTTAAATGCAGGTCCAGCATAAAAAGTAGTGAGTTACTTTTTAAACTTCGGCAAATTCCCCTTTTTGCTATCTTCACTGGACCTCATCGTCCTCCGATAACATACTATTGGTTTTTGCTCCTCTACCACCACTTCAACTTTTTGAAGTATTGGATATTTAATTAAGTTAGAGTTTACCAGAAAAAGTTTAGGATGACAACAACTTTTCAGCGTTAACGCAAACCTTAGAATTTCATCTAATGTCTCAAAGGACACAGCTTAACTTTCTTGCAATTTCTCTAGCAGCGCTTTTGCTATTTTCTCAGGGATCCCGATCGATCTGAACTCTTCTAAATCTGCTTCTTTCATTTTCTTAACAGAGCCAAAGTGCTTCAATAAGACACGCTTTCGCTTTTCACCTACTCCTTCAATTTCATCAAGAACAGATGCAAATAAACTTTTACTACGAATTTGGCGATGAAAGGTAATGGCAAAACGATGGACCTCATCTTGAATTCTTTGAAGCATGTAAAATTCTTGACTATCCCTTTTTAAAGGAACGACTTCTGGTGGTTCGCCCATCATTAATTGCGATGTACGGTGTTTATCGTCTTTTGCCAAGCCACAGACTGGGATTGATAAACCTAGTTCATCCTCTAGGACACTTTGAGCAGCTGAAATTTGTCCCTTTCCACCATCAATGACAATCAAATCAGGTAATGGTTGCTTTTCTTTTAATAGCCTTAAATAACGCCTTCTAACAACTTCTCGCATTGATTCATAGTCATCAGGACCTTGGACAGTTTTTACTTTATATTTACGGTAACCTTTTCGATTTGGTTTTCCATCGACAAATGAAACCATCGCAGAAACGGGATCAACCCCTTGAATGTTTGAGTTATCGAACGCTTCAATCACATGAGGTGTCCTAATATTCAAGGCAATACCTAGGTTTTCAATAGCTCTAACTGTTTTTGCTTCATCCCGTTCTATTAATAAAAATTTATCTTTTAAGGCCGCTTCAGCATTTTTATTAGCAAGCTCAACTAACTCTTTTTTTGAGCCTTTTTGGGGATGAACTGTGCGTACTTGTATAAATTCACTAGCAAGGTCTTTATCTATCGAGCTTGGAAGAAAGATTTCTTTCGGTTTTAAGTGCTCTTTTTGACTATAGAATTGACCTAAAAATGTTAGAAATTCTTCATCAGCTTCTTGATAAACTGGGAAGAGCGAAACATCACGTTCAATTAACCTTCCTTGTCGAACAAAGAATACTTGAACACACATCCAGCCTTTATTAAAGGCAAAACCAAACACATCACGATCAACATCATCGGCAATTGTCATTTTTTGTTTTTCCATTACAGCCTCAATGTGTTGAATTTGATCACGGTACTCTTTTGCTCTTTCAAACTCTAATGCTTCGGCAGCCCTTTCCATTTTTAACATGAGGTCCTTCTTTATCTCCTTATGACCGCCATTTAAAAAGCGAGTGATTTCCTCAACCATTTGACGGTTTGTTTCTTCACTAACCTCTTGTATACATGGTCCTAAACATTGATTTATATGATAGTAAAGGCAGACACGGTCTGGTAATGTAGAACACTTCCTTAAAGGATACAATCGATCAAGTAATTTTTTCGTCTCACTGGCAGCTGCTGCATTTGGATACGGACCAAAATATTTACCTTTATCTTTTTTTACAATTCTTGTTGTTATCAATCTTGGTTGTTCTTCAAAAGTAACCTTTAAAAAAGGATAGCTTTTGTCGTCCTTTAACATAACATTATATTTTGGATCATATTTTTTGATTAAGTTAAACTCTAAAATTAATGCTTCAAGATTGGAGGACGTGATAATATATTCAAAATCCTCGATTTCACTCACTAATAATTGCGTTTTGCCATCATGAGTACCAGTAAAATAGGAGCGAACTCTATTTTTTAGTACTTTGGCCTTCCCTACATAAATGATCGTCCCTTGACGGTCCTTCATTAAATAACAACCAGGCTGATCTGGCAATATTGCCAATTTTTCCTTAAGCTTCTCCATCACTGATCACCACACTTTATTCGATGATTTCTGTATTAACGATACTATAGCACAATGGCTACGTAATGTAGAATGTAAAATATAGAAAAGTAAGAGGTTCTGACAAACTTAATAAAAATAGCCAACTTCCCTGAGGAAATTGGCTTTTTTTATTTAATGAATTTCATAATTCTATTTTACCGCCATTTAGATACTATATGTAGTTGCGTAAAACCACTCGCAAATACATATAGTTTGATATGGCTCATTTTTGGTAATTATGAAATTCACTCTATTAAATATGTTTATTTAAAAGCTCTGCTAAAGCTTCTTTCGGTTGGAAGCCAACTACTTGGTCTACAACTTCACCGTCTTTTACTACTAATAATGTAGGAATACTCATTACCCCGAATTTACCAGCAGTTTCTTGGTTCTCATCTACATCAATTTTAACAATTTTTGCTTTTCCAGCTAGTTCTGCATCAAGTTCTTCAAGGACAGGTGCAATCATCTTACAAGGTCCGCACCATGGTGCCCAAAAATCTACTAATACGACACCTTCACTTGTTTCACTAGTAAAAGTTTGATCAGTTACATTTACAATTGCCATTGTTAAATCCTCCCTATAATCCATCATTTTACCTCATAGCGTATTATACATGATTTCAATGTGGCTCGCTACAAAATTGCTTTCACTATGCAATTTCCCCTTTTCATTCGCTTTCTATCCAGTTTTTTGAACTAATTGAAAAAATCTTAGCCAAACGATTTAAGTATGAATGAAAGAAGCGAGCCATTAAGCTGACTCGCTTGGTTTCTGGTTATGAACTTACTACTTCCTTTTTAAATTCTTCAATTAATAATGGTAATACTTCAAATAGATCCCCAACAATTCCATAGTCAGCAATGCTAAAAATAGTTGCTTCAGGATCTTTATTTACAGCAACGATACATTTTGAATTTGACATACCGGCTACATGTTGAATAGCTCCGGAAATACCAAGTGCAATATAAAGATCAGGTGTCACTACCTTACCCGTTTGGCCGATCTGCAAGGCATAGTCGCAATATTCAGCATCACAAGCTCCACGGGAAGCACCAACTGCTGCACCAAGGACATCAGCTAGTTCATAAAGCTTTTTGAAACCTTCTTCACTTTTTACACCACGTCCACCAGAAACAACGATTTTTGCTTCTGATAAATCGACTCCACCTGTACTTTTACGGACGATTTCTTTAATAATTGTCCGCAAGTCTTTAATGTCAACTGAAATTGCAGATACATCGCCAGTACGTGATTCATCTTTTTCAAGTGCAGGTATATTATTTGGGCGTATCGTTGCTAAAATTAGGCCATCAGTAACAACCTTCTTCTCGAATGCCTTACCTGAATAAATTGGACGAGTAAAAATTACCTCTTCTCCAACTGCTTCTAAATCAATCGCATCAGAAACTAAACCTGCTTGTTTTTTCATGGCAATACGAGGAGCAAGATCTTTCCCTACTGCTGTATGTCCCATGAAAACCGCATCGAAAGCTTCACTATCTATAACTTGGAGGAGTGCTTGTGAGTATGCGTCAGAAGTATAATCTTTTAAACTACTGTTTTCAACTGTTAATACTCGGTCTGCTCCATAAGCAAAAAGCTCCTTCGTTAAACCGCTTACATTTTCACCTAAGAGTACACTTACAACCTCGCCACCATTTACAACCTTCTTGGCAGCAGCGATCGCTTCAAAAGAAACGTTACGAAATGCATTGTCACGTATATCTGCAAGAACTAGTACTTTTCTAGCCATCATAATCCCCCCAATTAAATTACTTTTGCTTCAGTCTTCAATAATGAAACAAGCTCTTTTGCTTGAGTAGCTATATCGCCTGTTAGAATTTTCCCAGCTTCTTTCTTAGGCGGTAAGAAAATCTCAACCGTTTTTGTTTTTGCTTCAACATCTTCTTCTTCTAAGTCAAGATCATCAAGCTCTAAACGCTCTAGTGGCTTTTTCTTAGCTTTCATAATCCCAGGTAAAGAAGGATATCTTGGTTCATTTAACCCTTGTTGAGCTGTTACAAGAACCGGTAGAGAAACCTCTATCACTTCTTTATCACCTTCAACATCTCTTTCAATTGTTGCGATACTTCCATTAATATCAATTTTCGTAATTGATGTAACATGAGCAATATTTAATTCTTCAGCAATTCTTGGGCCAACTTGTCCTGAACCACCATCAACAGCTACATTTCCAGCTAAAATAATGTCGCATTCTTTATCCTTTAACAAAGTAGCCAATACTTTCGCTGTCGTAAATTGATCTTTAGCATCAACTTCTTCACTGTCAATCAAAATGGCCTTGTCAGCTCCCATCGCTAGTGCTGTACGTATTTCTTTTTCTGCATCTTCCTCAGCAAATGATACAACTGTTACTTCCCCACCATGCTTTTCGCGAAGAACAAGAGCTTCTTCAATTGCATATTCATCATAAGGATTTATAATGAATTCCGCCCCATCCTCATTAATGGAACCATTACTAATTGTAATCTTCTCTTCAGTATCGAAGGTTCTCTTCATTACAACAAAAATATTCATTCCTTTACCCTCCTTAAAATAAGTACATGTTTCTTCTTATAATTTAATTTCGGAAACCGAATTATTACCTGTCCTTGAATTGTGGCGCTCTTTTCTCAATAAAGGCCTTTATTCCTTCTTGACCATCTTCAGAATCAAAAGCAATTCCAAATAATTCAGCTTCCTTTTTAACCCCTTCTTCATAACTATGGTTATTCACATACGAAAGCAGTTCAAGGGCTAGCTTCATAGAAACCGCACTTTTCTTTGTTAGCTTAGTAGCTAATTCATAAGCCTTTTCCATTAACTCTTCCTCAGGGTAAGCATGGTTTGCTAGTCCTAGAGTAACCGCTGCATTTCCTGAGATCGGTTCACTTGTTAGCATCATTTCAGCTGCTTTAGCAACTCCTACATAACGAGGTAACCTTTGACTACCTGCAAATCCTGGAATTAATCCAAGCTGTAATTCTGGTAAACCTAATTTGGTCGTTTCAGAAACTAACCTGATATGACAAGCCATTGCTAATTCTAAGCCACCACCTAAGGCTGCTCCATGAATTGCGGCAATGACAGGTTTATTAAATCGTTCAATCCTATCAAACAACTTCTGTCCGTATTCTGATAAACTTGCAAAGTCTGGACCTGTTTCAACAGTTGTAAATTCTTTAATGTCGGCACCTGCAGCAAAAAATCTACCTTGACCGTGTAAAACAATCGCTTTTACTGCGTCGTTATTCTCCATTTCATCAAACACCAGAGATAACTCACGAAGTAATGGGGAGGATAGGGCATTTGCAGGGGGATGATTAATCGTAATCGTTGCAATACGATCCTCCTGTTTAACAAGGAAATATTGATACTTTGACAACATCACTCACTCCTTTGTTTTTCTCAATGCTTATTCTATTTAACTGTAAGCTCAAGTAGTACGACGATAAGATTATTATTTCACAAATTAAGCAAAATTGAATATTGAGAAAATTAAAATTAAATTTTTTTCGGAAATGTCGCTGGATTTCCTTGAATGCGCCTCTAAATTTTGTTAGAGTTTTACAGCGAAGAGAAAGGAAATCCTGCGACATTAATTATAGATGGTAATTGCATGGTTTTCCTCAAAACTCAACTTTGCTGTACTACTGAACTAGCATTGACTAGTTTTTTTGCAAGGCATTTAAAAGCATTTTATGAACAGGAATCGCAAGAAGAACTAAATTGTACTTATGTTCTTTCATGACCCAGTTCGTCACAACTTCATCAATTGTACCGAAAATCATTTGTCTAGCAATTCGAACATCTATCTCTTTCGAAAAAAGTCCCTCTTCAATTCCGAGTATAATGATCGTATCAATCAGTTTTAAATAACCTCTTAACACTTCATTAATTCGATTTCGTAATTCTAAGTTAGATTGACGTAATTCTAATTGAGTAACAATCGCTAACGAATAATCATCTTGTAATTGTTGCAGATGCATAGTTATCAATAATAATAATTTCGCTTCGATTGATGATTCTCCTGCTAATTCATCTTCAATCTTCTGAATAAATCTCCCCATTTTTTCTTGAAACAAAGAAACGAGGATGTCTTCTTTATTTTTAAAATAAAGATAAATCGTTCCATCTGCTACCCCTGCTTCTTTGGCTATTTTGGATACTTGTGAGTGATGATAGCCATTTTGAGCGATAACTTTTACAGCAGCTTCAATGATCTGCTCATATTTTTGCCCTCTGCGCTTAGCCAAAGTCTTTACTCCTTTCAAACCTTCCAATAATGAATGACTATTCATTCATATATTTTATTTTAGTCGATGATTTTGTGAATGTCAATCATCTTAAGTATAGTAATTAGACCAATATGAAAATTTTGGAGAATAAGGAAATAACTTTTGGAAATAGTAAGTGTATTGTATTACGCAATGGTTTAACTATTTCAGTACAAAATGTTAATACTTTCTAATCAAGGAGTGGAACCATGACCACACAAACTTCCAGCGATCTATATCGACCATCAAAATTTTTCTTCTATTCGTCTCTTGTATGGCTCGTTGTTGGCATGCTATATGGTTTAATATTATCTTTAAAATTTATTTGGCCAAACTTTCTAGTGTGGGGCCCTTTGCAAATTTACCTTCAATTCGGAAGGATTCGGCCAATTCACACCAATATTTTACTGTTCGGGTGGTTATCGATGGCTAACATCGGCGCTCTTTTTTATGTTATCCCTAAACTATGTCGAAATCAACTGGCTTTTCCAAAATTGGCAGTCTATTTAGGCTACGCTTGGAACTTCATTATCATAGCTGGTTCAATTGCTCTAACACTAGGGTATACAACGACAACCGAATATGGAGAATGGCCACTTTGGCTTGATATTCTCGTAGTCTTTGGGGTTGTAAACCTCGCCTTGATTTGCTTTACAACAATTGCAAATCGTAACGAAAAACAACTTTATGTCAGCTTATGGTACTTTATGGGTTCACTCATATGGCTACCAGTTTTATATATTATCGGAAATTTACCTTACAAATTATTATCTGGAGTCCCTCAGTTTTTAATTTTTTGGTTTTATGGACATAATGTCATCGGTCTTTGGTTTACAACGGTTGGTGTCGGATTAATTTATTATTTATTGCCATACCTGTCGAAAAACCCATTATATAGCCATCGCTTATCATTAATTGGTTTTTGGACGATTGCCACCTTTTATGTGTGGAATGGACCTCATCATCTTCAAAATGGTCCAATTCCATTATGGTTGATGAAAGCAGGGATCATTCCATCTGTTCTCCTAATCATTCCTGTCTGGGCGGTTTTAGCCAATGTCTTTGGGACAATGAAAGGTAAATGGCATGTTGTCGCTCATAATACGCCACTAAAGTTTTTAGTTTCAGGCTCAATCTTTTATTTAATTACTTGTTTACAAGGTCCCTTTCAATCATTACAAGGACCTAGTTCCATTGTTAAATTTACGGATTGGGTTCCTGGGCATGCCCACCTACCGGTTTTTGGAGCGTTCTCATATGTAGCATTTGCGATGATGTACTTTGCATTGCCAAAAATCACCTATCAAAATATATACTCAGAAAAGTTAATGGAAACACATTATTGGCTTTCTACAGTCGGATTACTTCTATTTACTTTTAGTACTTGGACAGCAGGCGTTTTTGAGGGCTTTGCTTGGATCGAAGGTGCGCAATACGGACTTCAGTTTGTTGAGATGTTAGTGGCTATGCAACCCTTCTTCTGGATTAGAGCGATTGGGGGAACGTTAATGTTTGTTGCACAAATTTTCTTCATTGTTAATCTATACAAAACAATACGACTTTCTAAATACTCGCAAAACACAAATGAAAGTAGTGCATAACAGAATAGCCACAGCAACAAACCATTTACACTGACAATTTCACAAGATTATGGGAGGTGAAGGAATGGGAAGCTTTGCAAATGAAAGGTCAATGTTAACTTATGTGATCGGAGCCTCTGTCCTATTTATAATTGGAGTTTTCGGAACTGCCTATTTACCTTTTTATGATGATCAAATGCAGACACCTAATCAGAATGCTGAATTAAGAAATTACGCCATCGATTCGGCTGAATATCGAGGTAGAGAAGTCTACATCCGTGAAGGATGTCATGTATGCCATACAATGTTTGTTCGACCTGTACTTGCTGATAGTGCTTTAGGGCCAATTTCTCAACCTGCCGATTATTATTATGAAGCTCCAGCAATGCTAGGGTCGAAACGAACTGGTGCTGACTTAATGTGGGTCGGAAATCGATGGAATGCCGATTGGCATCGGGAACACTTGAAAAACCCCCAAAAAATATTGCCGGGAAGTATTATGCCTAGATACGATTATTTAAGCGAACAAGACATGGAAGATTTAATTGCCTATTTAATGAGTTTAAAACCTTCTCCACAAACAGAAGGTAGACCGGTAAATTAACTTTTAACAGCAAATAATGGAAAGAGAGGTGTGGAGGTGTGAATAATAAAGATAATGGAAATAATTCGCAGACTGATGAAAAGCACCCAAAAACTGAGAATGGCGCTCCAGTTGATGAACCACCTACCCCCCAGGTAGAAGATATGTCTGAAGATATTCGCATGGGAAATGCGAAAGTTCCTCGATTTCTAGTTATTACTTATTGCTTTCTAGCTATCTGGGCTTTTGCATATTTAATTATGGCAGTCCCCCTAAATCAAGTCTCTGAAGTTGCTGCAGATGGAGAGACGATCTTTGCTCAAAGTTGCTTTGGATGCCATAATGTCACGGACGAATATAAAATTGGCCCAGGAATGGCTGGAGTTGGCGAACGTTATTCGGAAGAGGAAATACAAAAACTATTGCTTAATGGAATTGGTACAATGCCATCCTTACCTAATCTCGGGTTAAATACGGAACAAATTAAGGCAGTCAAAGAATATATATTAACCTTATAGTTCAACTAACTGGTATAGTTACGCCATTATTATTCAAATAGGAGGATTACATAATGGGAAAGCCTCATATTATAGCCACATTTTATAACTTACACAATGCTGAAGAAGCCTTTCATGCTCTATTAAACTTTGTCCCAAGGGATGATATTTCCTTTATCCATCGACAAGACCCTACTCGAGCCGAAGGTGATGATATGAGCAGTGACACACCACTGAACGGCATTTTAATCGGCGGTGCTTTAGGAGGTATTGGTGGTGCTTTAACAGGACTTAGTTTACTTGCCTTCCCTGGTCTCGGTATTTTACTAGCTGCCGGTCCTATCTATGGAGCTCTAGCTGGTGCAACAACTGGCGGATTGATTGGCGGATTTATGGATCTTGGAATAAATAAATATGAAGCTGAAGAAATTGAGAAACACGTCCATGGTGGCGCAGTCGTCCTAACGATCGAAGCTGCATCAAGAGAGTATTATGAACAAATTTTTTCAACACTAAAGTATTATGGTGCAAATTATATTACTGATGAACCAATTGTCGATGATACGTTTGAATAAGAAAAGCGCAGGGAGCAGCTGACGCTCGAAGCTAGACAACTTTTAAAGTTCAAAAAAAAAGCTATACTTTCTTTAATTTTAAGTAAAATAAAAAAGCAAAAAGGGTGATGTACCACATCCCTTTTTGCTTTTTTCATACTTAGCTACTCTTTATTTTCTCTAATTGTGAAGCTTCTTCTTGCTTTTTTTGTTCTTCTTCTACCAATGCACGACGAAGTACTTTTCCGACCATCGTTTTTGGTAGTTCTTTTCTAAATTCATAAATTCTAGGTACTTTATAGGCCGATAAATGCTTGCGACAGTGTGTGTTTAATTCTTTTTCCGTTAGTTCATGATGATCTTTAACGACTACATATGCTTTTACTGTTTCTCCACGATAAGGATCAGGTACGCCGATAATAACCGCTTCTTGCACACTTTCATGTTCATATAATACTTCTTCAATTTCCCGTGGATAAATATTAAAGCCACCAGCAATAATCATATCCTTTTTGCGGTCAACTATATAAAAGAACCCTTCCTCATCAATATAGCCCATATCGCCGGTGTATAACCAACCATCCTGAATTGTCGCGTGAGTATCTTCTGGTCTATTCCAGTACCCTTTCATTACTTGCGGTCCTTTAATCAACAGTTCACCTATTTGGCCAGGAGAAGCCGCTTCGCCTGTTTCTCCATTTAAGATTATTGCCTCAGTGTCTGGCCAAGGCAAACCAATACTGCCACTAGGACGCTTGCCCCACATTTGATTAAAGTGTGTCACCGGTGCCGCTTCTGTTAACCCAAATCCTTCTGAGAGCTTTCCTCCTGTTAGTTGCTCAAACCTCTGCTGTACCTCAACTGGTAATGGGGCAGAACCACTAATACAAACTTCAACAGAAGATAGATCATACTTTTCAATGTCAGGATCATTTATTAAGCCGATATACATTGTTGGTGCGCCTGGAAACATCGTTACCTTTTGAGATTCGATTGCTTTTAATATTTGTTTCGTATCAAATTTAGGGACGATAACCATTTTGGATGTGTGCATAATCGAGTAATTCATCCCTACAGTCATTCCGTAGACATGAAAAAATGGCAATGCACATAAAATGACTTCTTCGCCCGGAGTCATTTTGTACATCCACTTTATCGCTTGAGTTGTGTTTGCAACTAAGTTGAAATGACTTAACATGACTCCTTTTGCTACCCCAGTAGTTCCGCCAGTATATTGGAGCAAGGCAAGATCTTCTTTAACATCAAAGTCGATGTTAATCTCTTTTGCTGCTCCATTGTTTAAAAGTTTCACAAAAGAGTGAACAGTTTCACCATAATCTACATTTACAGTAATACCTGTGTTCTTCTTTTGAATAAAAGGATAAATTAGGTTTTTTGGAAATGGTAAGTAATCTTTAATTCCTGTAACAATCACATGTTGAAGGTTTGTTTTTGGTCTTACCTTCTTTACTCTTTGATAAACAAGGTCAAGACAGATGATGATTTTAGCACCTGAGTCAACCATTTGATGCTCTAACTCCCTCTCTACGTATAAAGGGTTTGTTTGCACAACAATAGCTCCTGCCATTAATGCACCATAGTAGCAAATGACAGACTGAGGAGTATTCGCAAGCATGATTGCTACCCGATCACCTTTTTCTACGCCTAATGCCTGTAACTGATTAGCAAACTTCAAAGCAGAGTTGTAGAGCTCAAGGTATGTAAGCTCTTTTCCAAGAAAGTGGAGTGCTATTTTGTTAGGGTGCTTCTCCCTCGCTTCCTTCAAATAACTTTGTAACGTTCTTTCTTCGTACTTAATTGAGAAAGGTATTTCAGCAGGATAATTTTTTATCCATGCCTTCTGAGATGACAATTCCATTCTTTGTCCTCCTTTTTTCCCCCTCTTTCTAGTAGAAAAAACTAAGAGTTAACCCTCTCCAAAGTTAATAGTCTTAGTTTTTCAACATACTATCAACTTAATGAATTTCATAATTCATTACTTTCGCTATTAAGTTCTAAATGTAGTTGCGTAGAAACCATTCGCAACTACATTTAGATTGATATAGCTCGATTAAGGTAATTATGAAATTCACTCAACTACATAGTATTTTAAAAAAACATTCTCCTTACTCTCTATTGTAATGAAAACGATTACAATAATAAAGACATTTGTTACAAAATTTCAAATTTTTTTATTTTATTATTAATTGTCCCCTTTTTTACATTGACAAAGTAAATTTAGCGAGAAAGAGCAACCAGCAAAGCTATCCTGAAATTATGGTGGTATTTTCCGTCACTGGCGTTTTCTCTATGAGAAAAAGAGGGTATCCCAACAATAAGTAACAGTCACCTCAGGTAAAATATCTCGTTTTAACTTAAATGAGATATTTTACCTGAACTAGGCGCTCAGCCACTCATGGGAAACCCTCTAACTACTATTTTTCTGCACTTTGATTTTCAAATTTCTTCTTTTCTTCCTCTACTAATACACGGCGTAATATCTTTCCAATCATTGTTTTAGGGAGCTCATCACGAAACTCGTAAAGTCTTGGAACTTTGAAAGCAGCTAAGTGCTTCCGACAATACTGATCTAACTCTTCTTCTGAAAGTTTTTGTCCATCCTTTGGAACAATAAACGCTTTTACTGTTTCTCCGCGGTATGGGTCAGGGATACCAACGATACAAGCTTCTTGTACTTTTTCGTGTTCATACAGAACCTCTTCAATTTCCCTTGGATAGATATTAAAGCCACCAGCAATAATCATATCTTTCTTTCGATCGACAATATAGAAATAGCCATCCTCATCCATATACCCCATATCACCTGTTAAGAACCAGTCATCCTTAAATGTTGCTTGAGTGTCTTCAGGACGTTTCCAATAACCCTTCATTACTTGAGGTCCTTTAATCATCACTTCACCGATTTCATTAGGCTCTGCAGACTCCCCTGTTTCTATTGATAAAATAGTTGCTTCTGTATCTGGCCAAGGTACGCCAATACTACCAGATTTTCTTTTACCCCATAAGAAGTTAGCGATAGCCACCGGTGAAGTTTCCGTTAAGCCATAACCTTCTACTAGCTTCCCTCCTGATAATTGTTCAAATTGAGTTTGCACCTCAACAGGTAACGCAGCAGAACCACTTAAGCAAGCCTCAATCGACGATAAATCAAATTCTTTTAGTTTCGGATGATTTAGTAGTGCAATGTACATCGTCGGTGCTCCAGGGAAAATCGTCACTTTTTGTTTTTCAATTGTTTTTAACACATCGATTGGCTCAAACTTCGGTAAAACAATCATCGTTGAATAATACATGATTGATAAGTTCATAACGACAGTCATTCCATATACATGGAAAAATGGTAAAGCAGCTAAAATTCGTTCCTCACCTTCTCTTAACTTATACATCCAGCTAACACATTGACTCGTATTTGCCACTAAATTATAGTGTGTTAACATAACCCCTTTGGATGGCCCAGTGGTTCCGCCAGTATATTGCAGTAATGCTAGATCCTCTTTTGGATCGATATCGATTTCAATTTCTTCGGCAACACCTTCTTCAAGCACCTTCACAAAACTTAAAATCCGTTCGTTGTATTGAATATTAACCTTAATTCCCGTACGCTTTTTTTGAATAAATGGATAAATTAAATTTTTTGGAAACGGTAAATAGTCCTTGATACCAGTAACAATGACATGTCTTAGCTTTGTTTTGTTAATGACGTTGGCCACTCTTGGATAAACGAGATCCAAGCAAATCATGATCTCAGCCCCAGAGTCATTCATTTGGTGTTCAACTTCCCTTTCCACATAAAGTGGATTTGTTTGAACAACAATCGCCCCAGCAAACAAAGCGCCATAATAACTTATCACCGCTTGTGGAGTATTTGCTAGCATGATTGCGACTCGATCTCCCTTTTTAACACCAAGCTTTTGTAGCTGATTAGCTAGTTTCAAGGAAGAATCATAAAGCTCTTTGTAAGTAAGCTCTTTACCGATAAAATGGAGCGCAATCTTTTGCGGATGTTTATCCGCAGCCTCTTTCAAGTAACTTTGAAGCGTCCGTACTTCATAGTTCAGTGTTTTTGGTATTTCTTCTGGATAATGAGCGAACCATGGACGAGAAACAGTCGTTTCCATTTATAATCTCCTCCTTTTTTATCATCTCCTTACCAAAGAAACAATACGTTTCTAAACCTAAACGCACCCTATACTCTCTACAATACAGGATGGCATTCTCCTCTAGTTCCTATTGTATTGTAAACGATTTCAAAAATAAACATATTTTTATAATATTTTGAATTTATTTTTAATTTAATGATCTGGGTTTGCAAAAATATAGTTAGGAAACTGTGTTTCAATGCAAAGAATTTATTAAATATTATTAAGACCTGTTGCACTATTAGATTTTTTTTATTACGATAGTCAATATCAGTTTTCGATATTGACTATCGATATAGTAGGGAGGTTTATTTTTGGAAGGAAAAGTATTAAGAAAACTATTTTTAGGGTTTATACAAATACATATCCTGCATCATGCAAACGAACACCCCATCTTCGGTTTATGGATGCTTGATGAGTTAAAAGAACATGGATATGAAATGAGTGCTGGGACCTTATACCCTATTTTACACAGTATGGAAGCTGAAGGACTTCTAATAAAGGAAGAGCGCAATGTTGAGGGGAAAATTAGAAAGTACTATACTACAACCATTAAAGGCAACGCTGTACTAATTGAAGCTAGAAAAAAAGCCTATGAATTGTTTAAAGAAATTAAATAATAGGAAAAAAGGAGTGAGAAGCTATATTTCAGATCCAAAACATTTCTGTGGGAGGAATACTTTCTATATCTGATTTAACTATTTCTTCTGGTAAAACGACATGTATTGTAGGACCTAGTGGATGCGGTAAAACTACTTTTTTGCGACTATTAAATAATTTAAATAGTCCTGATAGGGGAAAAATCACTTTTAATGGAACGTATTTACATGAAATAGACCCGATGACTCTTAGACGAAAAGTCGTTATGCTCCAACAGAACCCATTCATTTTTGAAGGAACGGTAAGAGATAATTTATCAATTGGCTTGTATTTTGCTGATAAAGATCCTTTACCAGATAATGAACTCATTCAACTTCTAAAAAAAGTTCAATTGCAAATAATTCTTGATGAAGATGCTACACATTTATCTGGTGGAGAAAAACAGCGCCTCGCGTTAGCAAGGATACTATTGATGAAACCAAAAGTACTGTTACTAGATGAACCTACATCCTCATTAGACGAAGCTACTGCCGAAAACGTCATGAAAGAAGTTATCGATTATTGTAAAGAAATAGCTTGTACAATCATTATGATATCACACTCGAATTCTATTATTGAGCTAGTTGCTGACGAAGTAATTGACCTTTCTATCTACAATACTGTTACTCATAGGGAGGAATGTTCGCAATGAATTCAACAATTGACCTTATGTTTTGGCAAGTTTTAGCTGCTTATATATTTATCGTCATATTACTTATTATTGTACGAGTGAAGAAAATACCTCGTGAAAAGGAAATTGTTATTGCCACAATTCGAATGACATTACAACTAATCTTGGTAGGGTATATTTTAGTTTATATTTTCGATTATCCAAACCCACTCATAACAATTGCCTTATTTGCGATCATGCTTTTTTTCTCTATTCATAATGTTTATCAACGGGCAAAGCTTGAACTTACTACTTCTCTTAAGAGAACCATTGCCCTGTCTATGTTTTCTGGAATTAGTGTTAGCCTAATATTCTTTGTTTTTCTTGTATTAGCCTTATCGCCGTGGTATGATCCACGATTTTTCATCCCCATCGCGGGGATGATTATTGGGAACTCAATGACTGGGATTACCCTAGGCGTAAATAATCTTTTAAATAGTATGCAAACACAAAAGGCCCAAATTGAAGCTGCCTTAATACTTGGAGCTCCTCCGAAAATCGCCGTAAAAAAACTTCTTAATCAGGCCTTTGATGCGGCAATGCTTCCAACAATAAACTCTATGGTTGGAATGGGAATTATTTTTCTACCTGGGATGATGACAGGACAAATTCTATCTGGAATGTCACCATTAGTAGCAGTAAATTACCAAATTGCCATTATGTTAGGAATTGTTGGCAGTACTTCATTATCGGTTATTATCTTTTTACATTTAGGGTACAAACATTTCTTTAACACTCGAAGTCAATTACTATAACATAAAAAGGAGTCTTACATGGAAAAGAAACATATATCATTAAGAGCATTGCTAGAAATCTTACTTGTATCTACGAAATTGGGTTTAACGTCTTTCGGTGGTCCAATTGCCCATCTCGGCTATTTTCATGACGAATATGTTCGGAGACGAAAATGGCTGGATGAAAAAAGTTTTGCAGACTTAGTGGCCTTATCTCAATTTCTACCTGGACCTGCAAGTAGTCAGGTTGGGATAGGGATTGGCGTTATGAGAGCTGGTGTATTAGGTGGGATAATATCCTTTATCGGATTCACACTTCCATCAATTATCGCACTAATTATCTTTGCCATACTGCTAAACAACTTTGGATTTGGTGACACTGGCTGGATTCATGGTTTAAAAATCGTAGCGGTTGTTGTTGTTGCCCATGCAATTTTAGGGATGGCAAAAAATTTAACCCCTGATTTACAGAGAAGAACGATTGCATTAGGCGCTATTGTTTTAACCTTATTGTGGCAAACTGCAATTACTCAAGTAGCTATCATCTTAATCGCAGGCGTTATTGGCTATTTGATTTATAAAAAACAAACAATTGATGATAAGTCTAATGGTGCTCAGTTTCCTATTAGTCGACGATTTGGTTATTTTTGTTTAGCCTTATTCTTTGGTTTACTTATTTTTCTTCCTCTATTAAGAGAAGCAACAGCTTTAAACTGGATTGCTATGTTTGATAGTTTTTATCGTTCAGGTTCGCTTGTTTTTGGTGGGGGACATGTTGTTTTGCCACTACTTGAACGTGAATTTGTTCCGACTGGATGGTTAAGTGAAGAACAATTTCTTGCTGGTTATGGTGCTGCCCAGGCGGTTCCTGGACCTTTGTTTACATTTGCTGCTTATATAGGAGCAGTGATAGGCGGATGGAAAGGTGGATTACTAGCTACTGTGGCCATATTCTTACCAGCCTTTCTTCTCATCTTAGGGACCTTACCTTTTTGGGATGGCTTACGTAGAAATTCTAAAGTAAAAGGGGCTCTTATGGGAATAAATGCCGCTGTAGTTGGTATCTTAATAGCTGCTCTTTACCATCCGATATGGACTAGCTCAATATTATCAACAATCGATTTTGCCTTTGCTGCGATTTTATTTTGTATGTTAGTATTTTGGAAACTACCACCTTGGGTCATCGTTTTAACAGGTGCCATAGGAGGCTTTCTCCTAACGTTTCTGTAGTAGTTTATGAAAAGCTGAACACAGAAAAATTTGGAAGTAAGTTGCTAAATAAGAAAAAAAGATACTCATGTCTATTATTGGACACGAGTATCTTTTTTCACCCTCAACTCTTCTTGAAGACATTGGTCGGTCAAAGTTACACGTAATTTCAGCGATTTTGACCTTCAATTCAAATCAAAGATAGTAATCAAGAAGGATAAAGACTTTTTAAATCTCTTATAAATTCCTGATGTATTTCAATTTCAGGTCGGATTTCTTTTACCATTCTTTCAGCTTCATGCACAGTATCTGCCATTTTTAGATCTAACAATACACCCATCGCCACACTACCTGTGCGGCTTTTTCCACCTTTTCAGTGTATGACTACATGCTTTCCTTCATGATAGGCATTAACGACATGTTTTATAGCATCATGAAGAAGAATTGCTTGGTTAGATTCTCCATCAATCAAAGGAATGTTTATACGATTAGCATTTATAATACTATTTTCAGTTTCCCTCGCCTCAGCCCTTAAATCGATAACTATGCTTACATTTTCATTTTCTAATGCTGAATTTAATGCCGGTAATCCACAAACAAATATACCGTTTAAAAGAGTCTGGTATTCTCTCTTCATTTAGATATCCCCTAACCTATTCATCTAATAAGTTGAACACAACATTCAGTATAGAGCCATAATTACTTTATTTCAATAGAAAACAGAAAGAGACTACCCACATTGATATGCTCCCCTAAAGGTAGACAGATTAAAAAATAAAAATCTGACTACTAAAGGGGGAGTATTTTTTATGTCAAAAAGAGCCTATACTCCAAATTTTAAACTTGAAGTTATACAAGCA